>NZ_CEYNSH010000012.1:73694-74067 GCF_982872775.1 Psychrosphaera sp.
CTGGGAAACTACCGATATGTGATCAAATGTTTATCTTTGGCACTAAAGGATCCAAAACTAAAGAGCAAGTACTACAATGCGCCACAGTTATTAGTGTAAAGCGCTACCAAGCCATAAAAAAGTGGACGATAATTGTCCTTTTTTCCCCACAAAACCTACAAAAACGGATCATATCGCCAGTTTATTGGACAAATAGGGCAAAAATGTAAGTTTTTTGAAAAAAGATCTTGCGAATAAAAATAACCTCCCTATAATGCGTCCTCGTTGTCAGGGAGACATCGACTAGCAAGAAAGCGAACCTTTTTAGCTCATCGGTAAAGACTCAAAACGCTACTTAAACTTTTCAAAAAAGATTAAGAAAAACGTTGACAAC
>NZ_CEYNSH010000013.1:0-36955 GCF_982872775.1 Psychrosphaera sp.
ACATCTTCTGGGATCATCGAGATATCAAATTGCGAAATATCAAAACGAGGCACACCAAAACGCTGACTAGCAAACAATACTAGGTTTTCGGGTGTGATGACATTTTCGGCGACCAACGTTTCGGCCATAGAATGATATTGACTGCGGTTATTCCTTACCTTTTCAACATCGTCTTCCGAAATAAGTTGATGACTGACTAATTGACGTAACAAAGCGCCCTTGTACGTATGCGGCATAAATCCAATAAACTAATCCTGATTATTATTAAATAAGATTATGGAGACATTAAGGCGCATAGGCAACTGTTTGTTAAGGAAACTTGTTCTTAATGGAGGAAATACTGTAAAGGCCTAATGTTGTGGTGTTTTTGGCTTATTGTATTGAGGATGAAAAGGTATAGTTTTTGTTATTTAAGAGGTCCTTTGGGGTTAAAGGAGCGAGATTTAGATACAAAAAAGGCCACTAACGTGGCCTTTTTATTTATAAATATTAAAGCTTATCCACCAATGCGCGGGCGGTACTGTGCAGGGAAGTCAGAGTCGGTTACTTCATAAGTAACAACACCGTTTTCTAGTTTGGCCTCAACAGTAACAGTTTGGGTACGAAACTCTGTCGGGGCACTAGCACCAAATGTCAATATAATATCTTGGGTAGCGCTGCCATCCGCCGCTGTTGCTGGGGCAGTCATTTCAATACCTGAAATATCACCAGCACCTGAAATTGCAGTAATGTCCCAAGCGTCATCATCTGTCGGGTCAACAAAACCTACACTTTGAAGGTCAGCACCTGTTGCTGGTAAGGCATTATTTAATGCAGCAAATTCTGAAATAGCGTTTTGAATCGGGCGCAATGCCGCTGCTGTTTGAGTCGTTGCTTCTGTACGAAGCGTATAAGTTTGGTACTGTGGAACCGCTACCGATGCCAAGATACCGATGATCGCGATTACGATCATTAATTCAATTAGGGTAAAACCCTTTTGTTGACGGTTTTTCATATTCATACTCCTGATATGTATTTTCATGAAATTGTTGTTGTTTTAAATTTTTTCCATTGTGACCATTATGAAACAAATTTCAAGTTACCGAATTGTTTCATCGTTAAAAACTTAATTCCGTTTTAACATAAGGCCACTGACAATTTATCCGACAGTTTTTAGCTTTCGCACTTACTTCATAACTTTACGTATCACTCAGCTAGATAAGAAATGGTTCCATTTCTTCTTAACTTAGCACTACACAAGGCTTTTTTATGAATAACGCTGAATACGAAAAACAGCCACTTGTGATTTTTACACTAACTGCATAGGCAAATGCAAGTTAAAATTTCCCTCACATTAGATAATTTTCAGTGAGTTTTATATTCCTCTAAACGAAACAAAGGCGTATTTAATACGCCTTTATTCAAATTAGCTAAAATGTACAGACGTATATAAATATACGGTCAGTTTAGTACAGTTTTTAAATATGATTAATCATCAAAGCGCATCGAAAGGTCAATCGCTTGTATGTGCTTAGTCAAACCGCCAATTGAAATATAGTCCACATTTAACTTTGCGTAAGCTTTAAACTTGTCACCATCCATATTGCCTGATGCCTCTAGCTTTACTCGGCCATTGGCAAGCTCGACGGCTTGTTGGGTTTGGTCGACGGTAAAGTTATCTAACATGACGATATTGGCTCCAGCGTCGATGGCTTGTTGTAACTCATCTAGGCTTTCAACTTCCACTTCGATTGGTTTGCCAGGATTAAGTTCTTTCGCTTTGCTGATTGCTTGGGTAATGCCACCAGCGGCTTGGATATGATTTTCTTTAATAAGGTAAGCATCAAACAGACCAATTCGGTGGTTTTGGCCACCACCACAGGTCACTGCGTATTTTTGGGCAAAACGTAACCCTGGGATTGTTTTGCGAGTATCAAGAATATTAGTCGTACTATCTAACGCTCGAACTTCACCAACGTATTGCGCCGTTGAGGTGGCTGTCGCCGAAAGGGTTTGTAAAAAGTTAAGGGCGGTTCGCTCCGCAGTTAAAATAGCTCTGGCCGGACCTGAAAATTCAAACAAAGTGTCATTGGCGTTAACTTTGTCACCATCTTTTACTTTCAAGTCTAGTTGAATCGCCGGGTCAACTTGCTTGCAGGTTTCAACGACCCACTCCATACCACAAATCACCGCATCTTCACGCGTGATGACTCGGCCCGTTGCCATTCGCTCGGCAGGGATCAGCTGTGCAGTAATATCGTTTTGCGCGGCGTTATTCTCTGCTGCTGTCATCTCTTCATCAAAAGCATTTAAATCTTCGGCTAAGGCCAAGGCCACTTGACTTGGGATCAGGGCTTTATAAGAAAAAGATTCTTTAGAACCTGCCGATTCTGCCGTAGAAGATAAAGTAGATGCCGTTTTGCTCATGTTGTTTACCGCCGTTACCCTTTCAGATTTAAAATGTTAATAGTAGCTTTGATTGGTTAATTTGATGGTGAGCTCGTCACCCGTTTGACTAAATGACACTTGTCTAAGCGCACTCATACCAAGTAAAACCTGCTCGCCTGGCATACCTGGAACAATGGTCGCGCGAACGTTGTTAAGTACTAATTTACCGACTCGCAACTCGTCAATTGACGTTCTGTAAGCTGTCGCGACACCATTTGCCGTGCTGACTCTCACCGGCGCCCCTTGATTCAGCATTAGTCGGTTAGCGACTTGACGAGGAATCGCGACGTCCGTTGCGCCCGTATCAAGTAAGAAAACAACGTCTTGATTATTGATTGAACCCGAGGTGACATAATGGCCTTTGCGATTTTGCTTTAGGACCAGCACCGTCTCTTGACCATCAACAAAGCTTTGTGGTCGTTGATTTGGGTTCTCTTGAAGCGCTAAGTGATCTGAGAAAAACGCATACATCAGCATCAAAAACAAAATCCAGAAAATAAACGCAAAACGCTTACCTATCTTAACGTTGTCGTTACTTCCGTCACTGTGCATGATTACTGCTCCTGCGTTTTACTCGCTTACTCTATTATCGAGCCTACTTCTTTGTGGCTTTTTTGCCTTTGGCTTTTGCCTTCGCGGCTTTTTTCTTGTGCGGCTTTTTCTTTTTAACCGGCACTTTGGCTTCTTTGTTTTTAGGCTCGAGACCTTTAATTTTACGATGTTTGAACGTTTGCTCTGTATAGCTTTCTACCTTTTTGAGAATAGCCATGTCGTGTGCTTCAATAAAGCTCACTGCAAAACCTTTCGCGCCAGCGCGTGCCGTACGACCAATTCGGTGAACATACACATCAGCGGTACGCGGCATATCAAAGTTAAATACGTGCGTAATATCATTTATGTCTAACCCACGTGCTGCCACGTCAGTTGCTACTAACACTTTACTGCGGCCATTTTTCATTTTCTCAATGGCTTTCATACGCTTGTCTTGGAGCATTTCACCCTGCAGATACGTCGCATAAATGTCGTTTGCTTGTAACTTTTGAACGAGCTCGTCTAAACGATCTCGAGTTTTTACAAAGACAATAGATTTTTGTACGTCTTCAGATTGCAGATAGTGCAATAACATCTCAACTTTGTGATCGTAAGAATCGGCCAAATGCGTCCACTGGACTATTTTGCCGCGTTCGCGACGAGGCGCATCTTCATCAATGCGAGCCGCTTCCGTTAGGACGCCTTGCGAGAATTCAATAATACCGCGGCCTTCTAGCGTGGCACTAAACAACATAGTCTGTTTGCGGTTTCGGGATTCTTCTGCAATGCGCGTCATGAAACCTCTAAAACCCATGTCCAACATACGGTCGGCTTCGTCGAGTACCAAAATCTCTACGTTTTCACAGTGGAAGCTTTCTGCATCCATGTACTCAAGTAAACGTCCCGGCGTCGAAATAAGAATGTCGTTGTTTTTCTCAAGAATATCTTTGTGGCTGCCGTAGTTGATACCTCCCGTGATCACACCAATTTTCAAATCAGTGGCTGAACACAGGGCTTCGGCAACTTCGTGAATTTGATAGGCCAACTCACGAGTTGGGGCCAACACCATAACTCGTGCAAAACCAGGCGCGTTGCGAGGAAAGTCCAGTAAATGTTGGATTGCTGGGATTAAAAATGCCGCGGTTTTACCGGTTCCTGTGGGAGCGCTGGCCAAAATATCTAAACCGTCTAATGCTTCAGGAATGGCCGACTGCTGGACGCGAGTTGGCTTTTTGTAACCTAAAGATTCAATACCTTTTTCTAAACGACGATCTAAATCAAATTCACTAAATGACATGGGTTTTCCAAGTAATTAAACACTAAAGTCTTGGGGACAAAACAAGATTTGCTATTATAGCGGAAATTCCACCCAAACGGATAGCGTTAGTTTGTCTCAGTCTTCAACCGGCCACTTTAAGTTTAAACAGTTTAGTCTTTGGCACGACCTCTGTGCGATGAAAGTAAGCACTGACGGCGTCATATTGGGAGCCTGGTCCAAATTGGCGATGTCACCTGTCAGTCAATCGCTGTCACAGTCACAGTCACAAAAGACAATGTTAACAACAACCTCCTCAGAAATTGAGCAGGGTTTACCCATTACAAATCAATCACCCATAAAACGCGCGGTTCAAGTATTGGATATTGGGACAGGAACCGGCTTATTAAGTTTGATGTTGGCACAACGGTATGCAGAAAATAAGGTGCCTGTTTCTATTGTCGCGTTAGAGATAAATGAAGACGCTGCTAAACAAGCTAAGTTTAATTTTGAGCAAAGCCCCTGGGCACATACTGACTTAGTTCAATTTAAGGTTGAGCGTAATTCTGTGCAAAATTGGAGCGCCAACAACAGCCGCAGTGAACCTAAAATTAGCGCCAGAGATAACGATAGTGAAAGTACTGACTGTATTGAAAATAGCGGCTTTGGCGAAGAAAGCGGCTGTAGTGAAGAAAGCCTGTTCTATTTTGACCACATCATTTGCAACCCACCCTATTTTTCACAGTCATTAAAAAGTGAAGCCAATCAAGCCCGGGATACGGCGAGGCACAACGATATTTTACCTTTTGACCAGCTGGCAAAAATTGTTACCAAGCATTTAAGCCAGAACGGTCACTTTGATTTGATTTTACCTATCGAAGAAGCTCATCGATTTGTCGAATGTGCTAATCAAGTGTCTTTGACACTGGTTCACCATGCCAGCCTACAGCACAGTGAAAATAAACCACCTAATCGATATCTAATGCAGTTTGTGAAAACGACCAAGAGTGATGAGCAACTCAATGCGCAAGCTACAGCTGCAGGTTCAGGTTCAGATTTAGGTTCAGGGCCACAACCAAAGCCAATATCCGAACCAATACTAGGGTCATCTTACACAATAGGAACAAGGCTTGGGCAAGACACCGAAATCATCATTGTTCGTGACGAAGCAAGTCAGTTTCACCCAAGCTTTGCTAAATACACCAAAGACTTTTACCTAAAGCTCTGACGATTTAGGTTAAAACAAGGTATTTAACGGCTTTAAGGTAATCTTCAGTTTCTCTATGGCGCAGCGATTCGTCGCCGTCGATAGAAGCTGATACTTCGTATTTTCCGTCTTTTCAGCATTTAGCAGCCACGTTTGTTGAGCGTCATTTACCATAAACTGCTGAATGCCTTCAGCTTGTGATAAGTTCGTCATACACATCACTTGTGTCAGGCTGCGTAACTTACCGTTTTGTAAAATATCTTCAAATCTTCTCGGTGTGCTTTTTGGCAGGCTTAATTTGATTTGCTGCTCGATTTCTTTACCTTGTTTTAACGATAGCTGATTGTCTTTGAGGGTTGCCTGTGTGCCCGATGGCCAGTAAGAATACAAAAACGATGACTCGTCTTCAGGCTCAATAACAACAACGCCCGACTGACCTAGTACAGCAAAGTCCGTACTGTCGTTACCATTTGCCACCAACAACGCAGTGGTTTCATCAACACCAAAGCCTCGAGCTTGGCCGGTTTCAGACAGTAATTTAAACAATCGTACCGAGCGGTTGCGCTCAGAAAAATGTGTATCGACGATACCTAAATCAAAACTGCCTATACCTCCAGAAGCTAGGTAAGTCACTTGATCGGGGTGACGCTTGGCACTGCAGTCGGTCAGCTCTGCACACCGAGCACTGGGAGGCTCATCCGCGATTGCACCAGAAACCAACGACTGGATGGAGGTACCATTTGAAATCATTGGAACAACACCAAATTCATTCACTCCACCACTTTGTACCGCACTACCTGCACTTGTTCCAGCTAACATAGGCACTTGCAATAAGTCACTCAACCAAGGGTAAGCCGAGCCGTCATCGGCAAAAAATGCCTGTCTCGTTAAACTTTGATCGCCGCCATTTAACATCACAACGCCAGCCTCTCTAATCGTTTGGCGGAGGTGTTCAATGCCCTTTTCACAGAGCTCACGCTCTGCTCGAGTATGCTCAGGGTAAATTGTTTCGCGATTGTAGACCTTTTGTGCTTGTCGATACGCGTCTAAATTGGCGCAATCTTTAGCCATCATGGCTTTAGCAAGGGCTGGCGTTAGTGGCAGCCACTGGCTATCTACATTCGGACCAGCAAAAAAGCCTTGATAAAAATCCGCAGACTCATATGGGTCGCGACTCGATGCTGTGATACTAAGAATTCGTTTCGATTCTGTCTGCGACGCCACCGCCTTTATCACAGATAAAATTTCTTTGGTCCCTGACTTTTTGCTAAGTGAAGCTGCAACAACCTCTTTTGCTGCTACCGGGACTTCCAAATGGTCCAAAACAAAGTAATAAACATCATCTGGCATACTTCGCAACAAGTCCTCATCTACCGAGTCAAAAGCATCGAGTAAGTCATATCGCTCCATTACTTTTGCAACGCCATCTTTTTGATGTTTTTGAGTCAAGGAAGTCACCGCTTGGGTAATTTGCTGTTCTAGGGTTTGGCCATTTTTATCAGTTTCTTCAGCATTGTGCTTGGCCAGAAGTTCTTTGTATTTACTGGAGCCTAACCAGTCAGTATTAAAGGCGTATAAGAGCGATGACTTTCCAGCTTGTAATTGGCTGAGCTGGTCTTTCAAATTGACTTGTTGCTCTGTGCTCTGACTGTCGGTTCGGTTGCCATCAAGACCAGTACTTGGCACCTTGATGCATTGACGCATATTAAAACTAGAGCAAGTTGATAATGAACCACCCACCAGCAGTAAATATTGATTCTTACTTTGAATTTCGTTTTGGATTTGGTTTGTTTTTGGGTTTGAAGAAGTAGGCTTTTCAGTCGCGGATTGCGCCGAGACAAAACTGGTAAAAACCAGCGATAAACAGGCAAAAAATGAGGACAATGTTGATAGTCGCATGACACAAACTCACAAAAAATTTATGGAAAAAAGTTGCAGTCTATTTTTCAGACTGATATAAATTTGTTCGACTAAAAACATCGCTAGGCTATCACTGAGGCCTAATCCTGTCAAAAAACAAGGTAGAAACATGTACAAAAAAGCTAAAACGCTAACTGCATATTTCTATTCGCCGTTCTACTTATCGGAGTGGTTCGACGAATAAGCCACTTGCTGCTAGGCAAGGGTTTAATGTTCGTCTGATCAACAAATCCCTTTTATTTATCTAAAATTTTGAGTCTTTTGTGTAGCGCGATTACGCGGGCTGTTGCCGTACATAATTTTCAGCTTTCACCACGACTCATCACCCAAGCTAACAATTAGAATAAATTAACAGGTGAATACTATGTTTCGTAAGTTACTAACGGCGAGTGCAGTCAGTGCAGTACTCGTAACCACTCCCTCGATTCTTGCTGCACAGCAAGACGAGACAAATAACAAAAACTCAGATACTTCTTCAATTGAAAAAATCAACGTAACCGGCTCTCGCATTAAAGGTGTCGACATCGAAGGCGCGCAACCTTTGACGGTCATCGACAGCGAAGCGATTGAACGCTCGGGTGCCAATACCATTCACGAATTATTAAGAGACTTATCACAACTAAAAGGCGGTACAGGAACATTCTCCACATCTGAGAGTGGTGGTACGTCTAACTCGACTCCTGCTGGTCAAGCTGCGGCAAGTTTACGTGGTATGGGTCCATCATCGACGCTGACGTTAGTTAACGGTCGACGTGTAGCACCAAGCGCATTCGCGGCAGGCACAGAAAACTTTGTTGATGTAAACTCAATTCCACTTGCCGCTATCGAGCGCATCGAAGTGCTAGCGAGTGGCTCATCGGCGATTTATGGTGCGGATGCCGTCGCTGGTGTTATCAACTACATTCTTAAAGAAGATTATCAAGGCGGCGAAGTCAACGCGTCTTATTCTGATAGCTTTGCGGATTCTGACGAAAGTAAAAAGCAACTAAACTTAATCTACGGTACCAAAGTCGGTGACGGCAACTTAACTGTTTTTGCCGATTTTTATGACAGAAACGCCTTTAAAGCAACCGACCGCTCGTATACTGCTGATCCGGCTTTAGTTAATTCGTATTCTTATCTACCAAAGCTCGAAAACACCCCTAATATTTATTACTACAGCTCTCGTGACGGCAATGAATTACCAGCACCTGGTTGTAAAACAGAATTAGTAGAAACTGAATACGGCGAACAAATTTGTGCCTATTACGGCAATGAAGACGACTACTTAGAAACGCCGTTTGAAAGTGTTTCGGCTGGTTTCATGCACAACGTCATGATTGATGATGTGAAATGGGCAACCGATTTCTTTTTCAGCAGCACTAAGTCTCGAGCTTATTCTTCGCCATCGCCAATTAACCAAGTGGATGACAGCGACGGACCATTTGTGCTTGAAGACGCACTATTTATCTATGATGAGGCCGATGGTTCGAATCCATTAATGGACCAGTTGTACATTGACCCATTTGATACACCAGCTGGACTGACCGCTTATGGATTTGGCTTTGATGCACGTTTTAACGACCCAAGAACCGTCGAAGTAAAAACTGACAGCATGCGATTGGTGTCGTCACTAGAAGGTGAAATTAACGAGTGGTATTGGCAATCTGGTTTGACTCTTTCACGCTCTGAGTCAGAACAAGAAGCCATTGCCGGTGTTTACAATCGCTATAAATTTCATGCTGCCATTACTGGTGAATTGTGTAGCGATGGCACACCAGCTCGGCTTAGAGGTGGTGACTTAAGCTGTAATAACGGCGAGCTGTTGCGTTTTTATAATCCTTTTTTATTAGGTGATGCTGAAAATGATGCGGTATTAGCCTTAACAAAAGAAGTTCCGACTCGCGATGGTAAAAGCACCGTTTATGGTTGGGATGCCCAAATCAGTGGCGACTTGATGGAACTCGACGCAGGTTATGTTGGAGCCGCCTTTGGTGTCGAAGCACGCCGTGAAGAGCTTTCAGACATTCCTTCGTTAAATGCTCGAGCTCGCGCTGAAAATGGTTACCTAGTTGATGTTTTTGGGTTTGGCTCGTCGGTCAGTAAAGCAAGCCGAACTCAATATGCGGCATTTGCTGAATTTAAGGTACCTGTTACGGACAGCTTTGAAATTCAAGTCGCCGGTCGTTACGATCACTTCAGTGACTTTGGCAGTACCTTCAACCCGAAACTTGGTTTTGTTTACCGTCCGGCTGATGAGATTGTTTTACGTGGTTCATGGTCTACATCATTTAGAGCGCCGTCGCTAACGCAAGCAGGTGTTAAACTTCGTACCACTCGTTCTACCTTTGACTGCGGAGCAAACCAAGCTGTTGCAGACTTATACTGTATGGGCGATGGCACCGAAGTTAGTGTCAACTCACTTGAGCTAGGCAATCCAAACCTTAGAGCAGAAGAGTCAGAAGCTCTGACGCTTGGTTTTGGTTGGAGCCCAACTTACGATACTAACTTAACGGTCGATTATTGGCAGTTTGAGCACGAAGACGTCATCGATACCAATATGACTGCTGTTTTAGACCGAGCGATGACAGACGCAAGTTTACGTCACTGTGGTTTGGTTGGTACGGATGAACAAGGTATTTCGTATGAAGAGTTCTTGTGTGAGATAACCGACGGTAAAGGTCGTACTATTGAAGAAGATGGCGCTGATTTAAGCCAAATCTTAGACAACTATATTAGTGCTTTCAAACTACGTAAAGATGAGCGTTATTTGCCATTGTATCGCGATCACGTCATTCCTTTAGAGAACACAGGTACGCAAGATTTATCTGGTATCGATGTTAAATTTGATCATCGCTGGCAATTTGGCGACGACGACTTGATTGTTCAAGTAGATGCAACTCACTACTTAAGCTTTGAGCGCAACAAGCCAGGTTCTGACTCAATTGAAAAGTTGATTGGCACCTATCGTTACCCTGAGAACATTGGCCGCGTTAGCTTAACTTGGGACACTAGAGACTACTACGTCAACCTAAGTGCCAACTATACTGATTCTTATGCCGATGATATCGAAGGATTAAGAGGCCGTGAATTAGATGAGCTTGACGCGTTAGGCGTGTTAGATAGTGAAGGTAACCACCAAGTTGACTCATGGTTAGTATTTGACTTGTCAGCAGGTTACGACATCAACAAGCAAACGACTGTTCGTTTGAGTATCAATAATCTGACTGATGAAGAGCCGCCACAGTTGTACGGTTCTCAGCGTGGATTTGACTCCATCAATCACAATGCCTACGGTACAACTTATCGAGTTGGACTGACATATCAGTTCTAATAACGCATAGTTAAAAGCTGATTATCAATAAAAACAGCGGGAACTTACTCGCTGTTTTTTTAATTTAACCTAAAAAACTGAATTCTATTCATGACAAAACTAAATCAACGCGCGCTACCCGACGCGTCTGTCATTTTAATGTGTGTCGCACTTCTTGCGTATTTAGCTACTTTAGTCGTTACGCCTGGGTATTTTGATGCGAACACGACTGCTCTCGAAAATGAAAGCAGTGCTGTAACTGAGGTAAGCCTTTCTCAATACAAAACGGCTCCAAATGAACAGGCACCGCCTTTATTTGCTGAACAAGGCGAAGTCGGCCTGGCCAATGTACTGTTTGAAGGCCTGACTTCTGGCACTGAGTTTGGTGCGACTATTGGCGTTATGGCGTTTATCCTGATCACAGGTGGTGCTTTTGGCATTATCATGCGCACCGGTGCCATCAACAATGGTGTTCTGAGTCTAATCAATCGGACTCAATCCATCGAGTGGCTATTCATTCCATTAATGTTTGTGCTGTTTTCTCTTGGCGGTGCCATTTTTGGTATGGGTGAAGAAGCCATTGCCTTTTGTATTGTGCTTTTCCCGATCATGAAACAGCTGGGTTACAACGCTCAAGTCACTGTTTTGATGACATATGTGGCCACTCAAATTGGTTTCGCGACTTCATGGATGAATCCATTTAGTATCGCTATCGCACAGTCTATCGCTGAGATTCCGGTATTTTCTGGTGCCGAACTGCGCATCGGAGCTTGGTTTGCCTTTACAGCCTTTGGTTTGTATTTCACGACTCGATATGCCCAAAGGTCGCGAGATTTATCAGGCCAATCAAACCCGACGTCTGAACAGATGTCCATCAACTTGGATTTGTGTGACAAAGCAGTGTTACTCACCTTTGGACTAGGAATTGCGTGGGTGATTTGGGGCGTCATGGCGCGTCAATATTATATTCCTGAATTATCCGCTCAGTTTTTCACGATTGGTATTGCCACTGCGGTTATTGCTCGTCTCGCAGGAAAACAAAACTTTAATGACAGTGCCCGTGCGTTTACAGAAGGTGCGCAAGAATTGCTACCCGCCGCCCTCCTCGTGGCGATGGCAAAAGGCATTGTATTATTGTTAGGTGGCAGTGACTTAAACGAACCTTCAACACTAAACACCTTGTTGTTCCACAGTGCTTCGGTTATTTCTGTCGTGCCTGATAGCGTTGCTGCTTGGGGCATGTTTGTATTTCAAAGTTTGTTTAACTTTTTTGTTTCATCAGGCTCTGGCCAAGCAGCGATTACCATGCCACTCATGGCACCGTTAGGAGACTTATTGTCTGTCAGTCGCCAAATTGTGGTGTTGGCTTTCCAACTCGGTGATGGTTTGACTAATATAATCATACCTACCTCGGCTAGCCTGATTGGTTGCCTGGGTGTGGTTAAACTAGACTGGGGCGTTTGGGCCAAATTCATTTGGCGTTTTCAATTAGGTTTATTCACTCTCGCAAGTGCATTTATTTTCCTTGCGTATTTTATTAATTATCAATAGCTCGAGATTTTATGTTAACTCTTATTCGACAAGCTCAATTATTCACACCTCAGCCAGCTGGACTAAAAGACCTATTAATCGGCGGTGGACAAGTCTTGGCCATTGAGGACAACCTTTCTATCGAGACCAATGCCGACATTAATGTCATTGACGCTCAAGGCCATATTCTTGCACCGGGTTTTGTTGACTCATTAGTCCATATCAGTGGTGGCGGTGGTGAAGCCGGTTTTGCCAGTCGCACGCCTCAAATGCAACTGAGCGATGCAACCACGGCAGGCATTACCACCGTCGTCGCTGCGTTAGGCACAGATGCTGTTAGCCGTACTCATACCGATTTAGTTGCTAAGGCTAAAGGTCTAAAAGAAGAAGGTCTCAATGTTTACTGCTACACAGGTTCATACCACTTACCGCCCAAATCTCTTTCTGGTGATGTCGAAAAAGACATCATGTTCATTGATGAAATCATCGGTATTGGTGAAGTCGCGATTGCTGATCATCGCGGCAGTCAACCAACCGTTCATCAACTAGCTCATCTTGCTTCACAAAGTCGTGTTGCGGGTATGCTCAGTGGCAAGCGCGGTACGGTAAGTATCCACGTAGGTCCAGGTCCCGAGCATTTGTCTTTGTTACATCAAGTGGCAGAACAAACTGATATTCCTCTTAATCAATTTTATCCAACTCACATGAACCGGAATGCCGAACTCGTTGCTTCTGGTATCGAGTTCTGCCAACAAGGTGGCACCATCGACTTTACCACCAGCACGACAGAATACGACTTGGCTCACGGTGAAATGGCAGCGGCACACGCACTCGCTCATTGCTTGGATAAAGGCGTAAATCCAACTTTACTCACCATGAGTTCAGATGGACATGCAAGCTTGCCTATTTTTGATAAAAATAATCAGCTTGTCGGCCTTGAAGTGGGTCAAGAGCGCTCGCTACTCACGTCATTTATTGATGCGGTGAAGAGCCATGGTGTCAGTCTCGAACACGCGTTAATGTCCATTACATCAAACCCTGCCGATGTTCTTGGAATTAAAAAAGGCCGTATCAAACGTAATCGAGATGCTGATTTAGTCTTGTTGGACAAAGACACATTGGAGCCAATCCACGTTTGGAGTCGAGGAAAGTTATTGGTTGAAGATCGCGTCGCTACCACGTTTGGTCGTTTTGAAAAGGCCAAGTGATTTCCAAGACTCAATAATGTGATATTGTTGTACTAACAATCTTGTTAAAACAACCACTAATTACAATAAGATAAAACAATGAAAAAACTCATCACAGCTTTATGCGCGATGACGTTGGCGCTTTGTTCAACGGCTCACGCAGAAAAACTAAGTTTAGAAAGAATTTATCAAGACCCATCTTTATCAGGCACAGCGCCTCGTCAGCTCAAGTTGTCACCTGATGGTCAACGCGCCACTTACATCCAAGCGCGTGAAGACGACTACAACCGCTTTGACTTGTGGCAATACAATGTAGAGACAGGCAAGCGCTCGATGTTGGTTGATTCTGAGTCTTTGGTTTCTGGTCCAGAAAACTTATCAGATGAAGAAAAAGCCCGTCGTGAACGTCAACGTATTTATGGTAAAGGTATCTTAGAATACACTTTCTCTGCGGACGGTACGGCGTTATTGTTCCCACTAAATGGCGACATCTTTTACCTAAAAATAGGTGAGAAAAAAGCGAAGAAATTAACCAATGGTGAAGGCTTCGCAACTGACGTTAAGTTCTCGCCAAAAGGTAACTACATCTCATTTGTTCGCGACCAAAACCTTTACCTAATCGATCTTAAAAACGGTAAGACTCGTGCATTAACGCAAAGCGGTGGCGATACGATTAAGTTCGCAATGGCTGAGTTTGTGGCTCAAGAAGAAATGAGCCGTATGACAGGTTACTGGTGGTCTCCAGATGAGAAGACTATCGCATTAACGAAAGTCGATACATCACCAGTTAAAGTCGCAACCCGTAACGAGATCTATGCCGACAGCATCAAGCTTTTTAACCAACGTTACCCGTTTGCAGGTACAAACAACGTTAATATCGAACTTGGCCTATTAGAAGTTTCAGAATCTGAAAAAGACATTCGCTGGGTTGATTTGGGCGCTGAAAAAGACATTTATATCGCTCGTGGTAAATGGTTACCAAACAGCGAACGTTTTAGTTACCAATGGCAAAATCGTACCCAACAAAAACTTGAGTTGCGTTTTGTTAACCGCAAAAGCCTGAACCAAGACGTGATCATCACTGAAACAGCTGACACTTGGATTAACCTTCACGAAGCACTGTACTACATGGACGACAGCTTCATTTGGGGTTCTGAGCGCGATGGTTTCAAACACCTTTACCACTTTGATTACAGCGGCAAGCAACTAGCTCAGCTAACAAAGGGCGAGTGGATTGTTGATGCGTTAGAAGGTGTAAACAAGTCGACAGGTGATGTTTATTTCACTGGCCGTAAAGACACGCCTACCGAGCGTCACCTATACAAAGTAAACCTAAACAAGCCACAAGCAATAACTAAGGTTTCTTCTCGCAGTGGTTTCCACAGCATCACCTTCTCTAAAGATTCGAGCATCTACTTGGACTCTTATTCAAATACGGCACAGCCTACCCAAGTCAGCTTGCACAAAGCAAACGGTACTATGCTTACTTGGATGGAAGAAAACAAAGTTGACGAAAACCACCCTCTTCACCCTTACCTATCAGACTGGGTTAAACCTCGTTTTGGTACGTTAACAGCAGAAGATGGTCAAACGCTTCACTACCGTATTTTTGAGCCTAAAGGCTTTGAAGGTAAGCGTCCGGTTATCAATTACGTATACGGTGGTCCACACGCACAGCTAGTGACAAATAGCTGGAGCAGCCGTAACTTCATTCTTCAACACATGGTGCAAAAAGGCTACGTGGTTTTCCAACTTGATAACCGAGGTTCTTATAACCGTGGTAAGAAGTTTGAAGACCCAATCTACAAGCACCTCGGTGATGTTGAATTGACTGACCAATTGGTTGGTATGGACTATGTTAAAACGCTTGATTTTGTAGACCCAGAGCGCATCGGTGTATACGGTCACAGCTACGGTGGTTACATGACTATCATGAGCATGTTCAAAGCACCTGACGTATTTAAAGTGGGTGTATCTGGCGCACCAGTAACGGACTGGACACTATACGACACACACTACACAGAACGTTATGCAGGTCACCCAGGTCAAAACGGTGAAGACTATGAAAAGAGCAACGTCTTTATGTACGCTGATGGCCTTAAAGGCGACATGCTGATTTATCACGGCATGGCAGATGACAACGTATTGTTTACTCACGCAACAAAACTGTTTAAGCACTTACAAGACTTAGGTAAGCCATTTGATGTGATGACTTACCCAGGCAGCAAACACAGTATTCGTGGTAAGAAAACGGGTTATCACCTAGCGACAACGATTGTTCGTTATTTTGATAAAAATCTATAAATAACAACGATTAGTTAAAAGATTAAAACGCTCAGTCTCTACTGGGCGTTTTTTTATTGCTGAAAGAAGAACAATGAAGGTGTGAGTCGCTGTAAAACAAGCTTTAAAGACAGCTATTGGGACAGTTAAGAGGACAGTTCTACAAAGGTCTAGGGTGATGGTGTTCAATCGCCACTAAAGTAATTGGCACTTATTCAATTCTATTTCTGAGGCCATTATGTATTACCTTATTATCGCGTTCATTTGCACTGCCATTATTAGTGTTGGTGTGTTGGTTTCTAAAGCCAAAGCCAACAATCAAACAGCGGTTCCCTCTCCTAGTGAAAACAGTGCAGATCATGAGTCTGTGCGCCCCAAACCACAGTTGATGTTGGCGTCGAGTCGCGCGCTTAAAAGTCTTCCTCAACAAACCTCAGGCTATTACGTTAGTGAAAAATTTGATGGTGTTCGTGCTTTTTGGACAGGGAGTAGCTTTATGACGCGACAAGGCTTTATGATCACAGCGCCCGACTGGTTTACCAAACCACTTCCTAAACACCCGCTCGATGGTGAACTATGGATTGGTCATCACAAATTTGATGAAATGTCGGCCATTGCAAGACGATTGCAACCGAGGGATAAAGATTGGAAAAAAGTCAGTTATTTAGTCTTTGATACTCCGATTAAAAACCTCGCCTTTCATCAGCGTAAAAAGCAGCTCGATTTACTCATTGGTGACCAAAGCCCAAGTTGGTTGCGTCAGGTCGAGCACTTAAACTTTGAGTACAAATCAGACTTAGAGGCGTTTTATCATGCCGTGATCAATAACCAAGGCGAAGGCGTGATGCTTAATGTCAGCAACGCGACTTATGAGACTGGAAGAAGTAAAGCGATTCTTAAAATAAAACCAAAACTTGACGATGAAGCTTTAGTCACAGGCTACCAAGAAGGAAAAGGTAAATACAAAGGACTAATGGGCGCGTTATGGGTCAAACACAAATCGGGAAAGCGCTTTAAGATAGGCACCGGCTTTAGTGATCAGGAGCGCAAATTCCCACCCGCGTTAGGTACTATCATCAGCTACCAATATTCTGGCCTTAGTAAAAATGGCCTGCCGCGATTTGCCCGATTTTTAAGAGTGAGAAATGACTGAATTGTTTAGCCAATAACCTTATAACCATACCAGTCTGGTTTAATAATTTGACCACCAGGTTTCGGAGTCAGGCAAATGTGAAGTTTGTCGTCGAGTAGTGATACAGGAAAACACTCATCAACTTCAAACAAGTTGTCTTTGTGAGGCACTTGAGTGCCCTCAACATCTTTAAATAAAGATGCTTTGGCTTGCTGTTTTGCGTCTTCTTTTGTCGTCGCGACATATAATCCTATATCGTGTAATTCGGTAAACTTGTTTGGTGCATAACCGCCTAAATTTACAAAGAACAACTTTTCTGGGCCGCTTGGCGGTGTCGTGGTAAGAGAAATTTCGTAGCCGTCGATATGTTTGATTTCCATATAACAGTCAATGTGCAAGCCTTTTTGATTACCAAACCACTCTTGTTTTAGTTGTGGGATTGTCGCTTCAATATCTTCGCCAACAACAAAGCGTACGTCGTGTACTTCGATGTTAGATTGTCCGGCACTACCACCTAAATAAACCATGAATAGTTTTGTCATATCACTCTCTCTTGACTCAATATAATTATTCTAACTCATTACTAATAACGTAACCTGCCGGCATTTATGCTTGTTGGCTCGTTATCTTTTGTGGACTCGATATGCGGTTCTAAAGTTATTAAACAGCGTTTCGAGGGTGTTGCCTAGCTCGACTTCACCGTTTTGTTTAAATAGCTCAAAAGCGACTTCTACCGTGCTTAAGTGATGCTCGTGATAGGCTTCCCTTAATTGATACGAGCCTTTACTAAACCCAGACAACTGCAACACAGGTAAGTCTTTTAAATAAGGTGACTTTACAAACATCTTCTTGGCTTGGCGCCACGTTCCGTCCAAAAATATCAATAACGGACGTTTGTTCCCTCGCTCTACTTTTTCTGGGATCTGGTGAATTTGACGTTCGACTTCAGTCGCATCGTGAACAAACACGATAATTGGAAACCAATCGTCCGACTCTAACAAGGCTTTTAGCTCAGGTTGTAGCTCAGTACGGTGCCAACGAAACGCGAAGTTATCTGGCACGACTTCACAGATAAGTTGTCCTGTATTTGACGGCTTGTAGTACTCGGCGTGATACATCAACATGCAAACGCCAATGTCCGTTTCAATCGGCTCGACCGAATTACAAATACACTCTGTCGTGGCCAATAAGCACTCTGGGCAGCGTTTTAACAACGCACCGCGAGCTTTAAATTCTCGTTGGGAGAACTGTAATTCGTGTTCGCGTAATCGTCGGACCGAATTGATGTGTGATGTGGTCATCTTATCTCGTAACTATCAGCTCAACAGAGCAAATCAAACGTCTTTGGGCGGGGAATTATAATAAAAAAAGGAGCTAAAAAGCTCCTTTTCTCTGGCTTAGATGAGTCAATCGGTAACGCGGACGTTTCCGGGGACTCATCATTAGCTGTCCCTTTGCGAAAAAGTTAAATTACTTCTTTTTCGCTTTTGGGTTTGGAAGGTCAGTGATTGAACCTTCGTAAATTTCAGCTGCAAGGCCGATAGACTCGTTTAGTGTTGGGTGAGCGTGAACCGTTAACGCGATGTCTTCTGCGTCTGCGCCCATCTCAATTGCTAAACCGATTTCGCCAAGCATTTCACCAGCGTTGATACCAACAATTGCGCCACCTAGGATGCGGTGCGTGTCTTTATCAAAGATAAGCTTAGTGAAACCTTCAGTACGTGCAGATGCAATCGCACGACCAGACGCTGCCCATGGGAACTTAGCTGATTCAACGTTTAAGCCTTGTTCCTTTGCTTCTTTTTCAGTGATACCAACCCAAGCCATTTCTGGATCTGTGTAGGCAACTGAAGGAATGCCCTGTGGTTCGAAGTAATGCTTCTTACCAGAGATAACTTCTGCAGCAACGTGACCTTCGTGTACCGCTTTGTGTGCAAGCATTGGCTGACCGATAACGTCACCGATAGCAAAAATGTTGTTTACGTTAGTACGCAACTGCTTGTCTACGTTGATGAAACCACGCTCATCTACGTTAACGCCCGCTTTTTCAGCGTCACATAGGTTGCCGTTTGGCTTACGACCAACAGCAACTAAGATCTTGTCATAACGCACTGGCTCAGCTGGTGCTTTTTTACCTTCGAAAGTAACGTATAAACCGTCGTCTTTGGCTTCAACTGCTACTACTTTTGTAGATAACATGATGTTGAAACGGTCTTTGTTGTACTTAGTGTAAGCTTGAACAACGTCTTTATCCGCCGCAGGAACAAGTTGGTCTAAGAATTCAACAACAGAAACGTTTGAACCTAGTGAGCTGTAAACCGTACCCATTTCTAGACCGATGATACCGCCACCAAGCACTAACATTTCTTCTGGAATGTCTTTAAGTTCTAACGCGCCTGTTGAGTCGATTACGCGATCATCTTCTGGGATGAAAGGAAGATTAACCGGCTCAGAACCTGCTGCGATAATTGCGTTGTCGAAGTTGATGTTTGTTACACCGTCTTTGCCTTCAACCGCTAAAGTGTTGCTACCAGTAAATTTACCGTAACCATTTACAACTTTAACTTTACGCATCTTAGACATGCCGTCTAAGCCTTTTGTTAGCTGAGCAACAACGCTGTCTTTCCAGTCGCGAATTTTGTCTAAGTCAATTTCTGGTGCGCCAAACGTTACACCGTGAGATGCCATATCTTTTGCATCGTCGATTACTTTTGCAACGTGTAATAACGCTTTAGAAGGAATACAACCTACGTTAAGACATACACCACCAAGCGTTTCACGCGCTTCAACTAATGTTACGTCTAAACCTAAGTCAGCTGCACGGAACGCAGCAGAGTAGCCACCAGGGCCAGCACCAAGAACCACTACCTGGGTTTTGATATCGTTGCTCATTACTAACCTCTATTCTTTGTAAGGTAAGGGGACATCGCGTCACCTTTTTTAGATTGACTAGATACACAACATGTTGGGCGTTGAAATCAAAAATCAATGGCCTTTATCTCAAAACGCCCAACTTTTAATGTATACCCGATGCTTTGCATCCAAATTTATCGCGCCAGTTTATCACTGGAAAAATAGAAAGTCCTGTTACTACAGGACTTTCTTGCACTTTATAATACTAATTTTCGTATATCAGACAGAACACTTGAAATGTGAACCGCAAAGCGGGCCGCAAGTGCACCATCGATCACTCGGTGATCGTACGATAACGATAATGGTAGCATTAGTTTAGGCTCAAATTCAGAACCATTCCATTTTGGTTTCATTTCTGATTTTGACACACCTAAAATACCAACTTCCGGCGCGTTAACGATAGGAGTAAACGCCGTACCGCCGATACCACCAAGACTAGAAATGGTGAAACAGCCACCTTGCATGTCTTTTGCAGTTAGCTTACCGGCACGTGCTTTGGCAGAGATTTCCATCAATTCACGTGAGATTTCATTAACGCCTTTCTTATCAACGTCACGAACGACTGGAACAACAAGGCCGTTTGGTGTGTCTACTGCGATACCAACGTGCACGTACTTCTTCAGAACAATGCTTTCGCCATCCGGGCTCAACGATGAGTTGAACTGTGGGTATGCCGTCAACGCAGATGCAACAGCTTTCATGATGAATACAAGAGGCGTGATCTTAAGATCAGACTTTTGCTTTTTCAGCATTTCGTTTTGTTCTTTACGGAACGCTTCAAGTGACGTGATATCCGCTTCGTCGAATTGTGTAACGTGTGGAATCGTTACCCAGTTGCGATGAAGGTTTGGACCAGAGATCTTCTGAATACGAGACAATGGTTTTGTTTCGATTTCACCAAACTTGCTAAAGTCGACCTTAGGAGCCGCTAGTACTTGTAAACCACCTTCGCCTGCTGCAACGCTAGACGCTGCGGTCGCTTTTGGACGAGATAATTCGTATTTAACAAATGACTTCACGTCTTCTGCCAAGATACGACCTTTACGACCTGTACCTTTGACCTTGCCTAAATCCACACCAAACTCGCTCGCTAAACGACGAACCGAAGGGGTTGCGTGGATTTTACCACCAGCAGGTTGTGCACCAGACTGTGATGGGTGGTCTTGGCGAACAGGTGGCGCTTTACGCTCAGCTGGCTTAGATTCTTGTTTAGGTGCAGGCTGTGAAGGCGCTGACTCTTTTGCAGGTTCTTTAGAAGCAGGCGCTGAAGACTCAGTTTCAATTGTCGCAATCAATGTACCCATTGCAACCTTGCCACCATTGCTCACTTCAAGAGACTTGATTGTACCTGCAAATGGCGCTGGTACATCCATCGTCGCTTTGTCAGTTTCTAGCGTGATAAGGCCTTGCTCAGCTTCAACTTTGTCACCAACCGCTACTAAAACGTCAATAACGTCTACTTCACCGTCAGTACCAATGTCTGGCACTTCAACGTCTTTCACTTCGCTACCGCCGCTTGCTGTTGCGTTTGAAGTAGCAGAGCTTGAAGTCTCTTCAGTTGCAGGTGCTGACTCTTTAGCTGGTGCTTCATTTGCTTGTGTCTCTGAGCCAGATGACTCGGCTGCACCGCTACCACCAACTTCTAGTGTCATGATGACTTTGCCTTGGCCAACTTTGTCGCCAACCGCTACTTTCAATTCGACAACTTTACCGTCTTCAGGACATGGTACGTCCATGGTCGCTTTGTCTGTTTCAAGTGTAATTAGGCCATCTTCTTTGTTCACTGAGTCGCCAGCAGAGACTAGCACGTCAATGACATCGACTTCATCTTCAGTACCAATGTCTGGCACTTCAACTTCAATCGTTTTTGTTGCTGCTGAACTGTTACTTGAACTCTCGTTAGAAGCAGCTGGTGCTGCTTCTTTTTGTGCTGGCTTTTCTTCTGCGGTATCACTGCCACCCGCTTCTTCAACTTGAATCAACAAAGTGCCTTCTGACACTTTGTCGCCAACCGCTACTTTGATTTCTTTTACCGTTCCAGCAAATGGCGCAGGAATGTCCATTGATGCTTTATCACTTTCAACGGTAACAATTGAGTCTTCTGCTTCGACGGTGTCGCCAACAGCGACACAAAGTTCGATAATCTCAACTTCATCGCCACCCACGTCTGGGACTAGAATGTCTTTTAAATCAGCCATCTAATATTTCTCCTTGGGTGCTTATGCGTAAAGCGGGTTTAGTTTGTCGGCTTCGATACCAAAGTCTTCAATTGCTTTGGTAACCACTGATGCTTCGATTTCACCACGGCGAGCCAGTTGGCTAAGTGCCGCTACAACAACATAGTGTTGGTCAACTTCGAAGTGACGACGTAGGTTTGCACGGCTATCAGAGCGACCAAAACCATCTGTACCTAACACTTTGTAGTCTGTCGGGATAAACGCACGAACCTGATCAGCATACGCTTTGATGTAGTCCGTTGCTGCAACCACTGGACCTTCATTACCTTCAAGTACTTCAGTGATGTAGGCTTTTTGTGCTGGTGCTTCAGGGTTTAACATGTTGAAACGCTCAACTTCTAAACCGTCGCGGCCTAACTCGTTAAATGAAGTTACGCTGTATACGTCAGAGCTAATATCGAACTGCTCAGCAAGGATCTTAGCGGCTTCGCGTACTTGTAACATGATCGTACCCGAGCTTAATAACTGAACGTTCGCTTTTGCTTTCTTCGGCTCAACACGGTCTAATTTGTAGATACCCTTAACGATGCCTTCTTCCACGCCTTTTGGCATTTCTGGCTGAACGTAGTTCTCGTTCATTACTGTTAGGTAGTAGAACACATTTTCTTGTTCAGCATACATACGACGCATACCGTCTTGAACGATTACCGCTAACTCATAACCGTAAGTTGGGTCATAAGTAATACAGTTAGGAACCGTACCAAAGTGAACGTGAGTATGACCGTCTTGGTGCTGTAGGCCTTCACCGTTAAGTGTTGTACGACCTGCTGTACCACCAACTAGGAAACCACGTGCTTGAGAGTCGCCTGCTGCCCAAACCATGTCACCAACACGTTGGAAACCGAACATTGAGTAGTAGATGTAGAACGGAATCATCGGCTCATTGTTGTTTGAGTATGATGTCGCCGCTGCAAGCCAATCTGACATTGCACCTAGTTCGTTGATACCTTCTTGTAAAACCTGGCCTTTTTTATCTTCACGATAGTAAGCAACTTGGTCAGCATCTTGAGGTGTGTATTTCTGGCCTTCGTGTGCGTAGATACCCACTTGGCGGAATAAGCCTTCTAGACCAAAGGTACGTGCTTCATCAGGGATAATTGGAACCACACGCTTACCGATTTGTTTGTCTTTGATAACCGCAGATAAAATACGACCAAATGCCATCGTCGTTGAAATTTCACGACCATTTGAGCCTTTTGTAACGGCTTCAAATGCTTTTAAGTCTGGCGTGTCCATTTCGACGTCAGAGTTTTTACGACGTGCTGGTAAGTAACCACCTAAAGATTCACGACGGCCGTGTAGGTATTTCCACTCTTCACTGCCTTCTTCAAATTTAACGTATGGTACGTTTGGTAAATCTTCATCAGAAATGTCGATGTTGTGACGGTCGCGGTATGCTTTAAGCGCATCCAAGTCCATCTTTTTAACGCCGTGCGCGATGTTTTTACCTTCACCCGCATCACCCATGCCGTAACCTTTAACCGTTTTAGCAAGGATAACTTGTGGACGACCTTTAGTCTTAGTTGCACGGTCATACGCTGCGTAAACTTTTACTGGATCGTGACCACCACGGTTTAAGCGCCAGATGTCTTGATCAGACATGTTGGCAACCATAGCTTCTGTTTCTGGTGTCTTCGCGAAGAAGTTTTCACGAGTGAACTTACCGCCTTTAGCTTTGTAGTTCTGGTATTCACCATCAACCGTGTTTTCCATGATCTCAAGCAACTTGCCGTCTTTATCACGTGAAATTAAAGGATCCCAGTAAGAACCCCAGATAACTTTGATTACTTCCCAGCCTGCGCCACGGAATGTACCTTCAAGTTCTTGAATGATCTTGCCGTTACCACGTACCGGGCCGTCCAAGCGCTGTAAGTTACAGTTGATGATGAAGGTTAGGTTATCTAAACCTTCACGTGCCGCAAGGCCGATAGCACCTAGTGATTCTGGCTCATCACACTCACCGTCACCCATGAAGCAGTATACGCGTTGATCTGAACAGTCTTTGATACCACGGTCAGTTAAATACTTAAGGAAACGAGCTTGGTAAATTGCCGCAATTGGGCCTAGACCCATAGAAACCGTCGGGAACTGCCAAAAATCAGGCATTAATTTAGGGTGTGGGTAAGAAGATAGACCTTCACCATCCACTTCTTGACGGAAGTTATCCAGTTGCTCTTCAGTTAAACGACCTTCTAAGAATGCACGCGAGTAGATGCCTGGAGAAACGTGACCTTGGATATAAAGGAAGTCACCGCCTGAATTGTCTTTGTCGGCTTTGAAGAAGTGGTTAAAACCTACATCGTATAACATCGCAGAAGATGCGAATGAAGAAATATGTCCGCCAAGCTCTAAGTCTTTTTTAGAACCACGTACAACCATTGCAAGTGCATTCCAACGAATTGCAGAGCGAATGCGAGCTTCTAAAGTGCGGTCACCAGGCATTTGCGGTTCTTGTGCCGCAGGAATGGTATTTAGATAAGCCGTCGTCGCGTCAAATGGTAAGTGTGCACCATTGCGGCGAGCTTTGTCGATAAGTGACTCTAGAATATGATGCGCACGTTCTACGCCATCAACTTCAAGTACCGCTTCAAGTGACTCTAGCCACTCTTGCGTTTCTTGTGGATCAATGTCCTGATTTAGAGTTGGATTCTCTGACATATTTCAGGTTCCTGTAGTTAATAAATTGTGTATTAAATTACTGACTGCTGAGCAAGCGACGAACCGACCCTGAAAGTCGGTCTTTGTCTTGGTCGAGCTTTAACAATGACTGCTCAATAAACGCCAAGTGTTGTCCACTTGCTTGACGAGCGGCCTCTGGTTGCCCTTCTAAAATGGCACGCATCAACTTGGCTCTGTGTTCATTAAGTTGTTGGCGAATGTCTTTGTGATCTTTAAAGACCAACAAGTTTTCCTTGATGTTGTGGCGTAATAAATCTTTTATGCCACGCAAAAGGTGAACCAATAAAACATTCTGAGCTGCATCAGCAATAGCCAGATAAAAAGCCACAATTGCATCAGACACAGCGTCTAAGTCATTATCGTCAATGTCGTTTATCGAATTAAAAACTAACTCGATGTTATTTAATTCTGTTTTTTCGCCACGTAACGCAGCGTAATACGCAACAACACTTTCTAACGCACAACGAAATTCCAATAAATCATAGTGTGATTCTGGATTATTCGCCAAAAGATCAAAAAGTGGCGCTGCAAAAGGGGCGTCGAGTTGTTTACTCACGAATGTGCCACCGCCTTGGCGACGAGTCACTAACCCCTTTGCTTCTAATTGTTTAATTGCATCACGAATGGAAGGACGAGAAACGCCGTATTGTTCGGCAAGGAGACGTTCAGAAGCCAAGCGCTCTCCAGCAGAAAAACTGCCGTCAATGATCATCGCTTCTAATTGCGAAGCAACTTGCTCTGATACTTTTTTGGTCACCACTTTTGTCACGATTTTCCATTCCTGTACATTAATTGGTAAATTGGTCTTACCAATATCGAGTGGATCGTAACAGCTCGATTTTTTAATGTAAACCCATGTACAAAGTGGCACGACCAGATCATTAACTGGTCGTATTTAATAGGCCATCAATCGCAACAAATATGGCCTAAGCATGATCGGCTGTTGTGAACAGTTGCTATATATTCCCAACCAGGTTCTAACCAACTAAACGATTTGGCCATATAAAGTAAGTAGCGCCACCACTACTAAAAATAGCACCATATTTCGTTTTGCCAAGCGGACCATAATTTCGGCATTGTGATGTAACTCGTTATTTTGAGTCGCATTGATGTGAGGTTCGGCTTCATCTTGTGAATGCGTTGTATCGGCTGAACTAATATCTTGTGCAGTGTTATTTTCTGGTGCTGTTTGAGCAGAAGACAAAGGGTTACCCTCTGCAGCCATTGCAATATTATTTATGATTTGGCGAGCTGGCTTTTTAATATCACCGGCAAGGCGCAACCAAGCATCTAAACCACTACCAAAGTGACCCACAAACATAAAACCAATACTGACCAGGCGAGCTGGAACAAAGTGAGCCCACTCT
The DNA here is from genome assembly GCF_982872775.1 of Psychrosphaera sp. NCBI lineage: Bacteria > Pseudomonadati > Pseudomonadota > Gammaproteobacteria > Alteromonadales > Pseudoalteromonadaceae > Psychrosphaera > Psychrosphaera sp. The sequence continues at coordinate 25,961 of NZ_CEYNSH010000013.1, forward strand.
AACCATTTGTTTAATGTTGATTGGTGAGCGGTGAGTGCATGCTGACTTGTATTATCTTCTGAGCTACCTTCAGACTCAGCGTCGGAACTCTCTTCCATCATGTCTTCATTTAACTTAGTGAGGTCATTTGCTTTATCAACTGGCGCTTCTTTGATTGTTAAAAACAATAAGGTCGTATAAAACACGACTCCCGGTACCCCTAAAACAACGAAGAAAAAAATAGGAGCGGCGTAAAATTTAAAGTTATTCCAAATTAAGGTTTCACCAATCGTGTCTTTTGTGTCATCGGCGCTTTCTTTATTTGATAATTGTTGATGAACAATCGCCATTGCTTCTGCATCATTTCGCTGCTGTGCATTAAGGTATTGGCGATACAAATTACGAACTGGATAGTGGCCAACACATACTCCCATAACCAATAAACCAACAATAAAATCTAAAAGGCGACTGTCTAAAATAAATAAAAGTACGCCAATAATTACGGCAGGAGCCAAAACAAAAAACAACAAGCCTGTGTTGTCTTTTTCTTTAACTTTCTCACCGTACTTTGATGCGTACCAATCAACATAACGGTTAGCCTGCCAACTGTCTGAATTTAGCCCTACCCGCTCAATTATTAAAACCAATAATAAAATAATTAATGTCATGACAATGCGTTACCTTTTGCTGGCTGTTAATTGTTATTTCTTTATGACTATAGTTTGCTTATCAAACGATTCCAATCAAAACATGGGCCCGGATCTGTTTTTCTACCCGGCGCAATATCCGAATGGCCTACTATGCGTTCTTTCGTGATACCTGGGTACTTTTGCACAATTTCTTTCGTCAGTTCGGTTAGCGCTTCATATTGAGCATCGGTAAAAGGTAAATCATCAGTACCTTGAAGTTCGATACCAATACTAAAGTCGTTACATTTACTTCGGCCTTCAAACTCACTGACACCTGCATGCCATGCCCGTTGATTTAAAGGTACAAACTGCACGACTTTGCCAGAGCGTTTTATATATAGATGGGCGCTGACTCTTAAGTCTTTTATGGCCTCAAAATAAGGGTGTTCTTGATAATCAAGCTGCCCTGTAAAAAAGGCCTCTACATTGTCATTATCAAAGTCTTCTTCGGACTTTGCTGGCGGTAAACTAATGTTGTGAATAACCAACAAGTCTATACTTTGTTCTGCATGCTCTCGTTGATCAAAGTGTTCTGACGGGCAAGCAATAGCTTGTTTTAACCATACATCGGTCACTGGTTCTGTTTCCTGTAGTCGGCAATCGTTTGATTCGCTAAATTAACTAACTGTTCTTTATGTTGCACTAAATCTTGTAGCTCGCTTTGACTCAAATCAAAATCACCCATCGCATTTTCAGCGTCTGCGTTCTTTAATGCTTCCTCGCACATTTTTTCCAACCGACCGGCTTCATCCGTCAATTCCATAAATCCATAACTGCCAGCTGACCCCTTTATCTTATGACACTCGGCTTTGAGTGTGGCTAGTGACTCGGGGATTTGGCAACCAATAATAATGGCAATCTGTTCCATTAGTTGGGTTAAGTAACTTTCTGTTAATTCACGCATCTGATCATCAGGCAACAAACCTACCTCTTCTTCAGCGTCTTTCTGACCAAGCTCCCTTTTTAGAACGGCCATAAATTCAGCCTTATCAATAGGCTTACCAATTGTTCCGCTACAACCTGCTTCTTTATGCTTGCCAACATCTTCCGACATAACATTTGCAGTTAGCGCATAAATTGGGGTTGAGTCACCTGACTGCCGGATCAATTTGGTTGCTTCTAATCCGCCCATTATTGGCATCTGCATATCCATTAAAATCAGATCAAAGTCTTCTGTTAACGCCTTTTCAACAGCTTTTTGGCCATTTTCAACCATAACGTAATCTAATTTTAGAGAAGACAATAGCAAACCAAATAAGTGCTGATTGTCTTCGACATCCTCAGCCACCAGTACTCTGCCACTCACATTTACGGTAGAAGTCGTATCATTTTGATGTAAGCGATTGACCACACTTTGTAACTCTTGATCATTTTCAACTAGCTCGATATCAAATGGGACATTATCGCCCAGCACAGAAATGGTAACGGTAAACTCACTGCCTTTGCCTGGCTCACTACTTAGTTTTATGTCACCACCAAGTAAATTCGCTAAACTTTTCGATATAACAAGACCGAGTCCCGTACCACCAAACTTTCTAGAAATACTTACATCAGCCTGCACAAATGGTGAAAATATACGTTGCTGTACCTCAGGTGTCATACCGATGCCGGTATCTTTAACTGTTATTGATACGAGGTTTTCTCTTGCGTCAAAATTGACTTTGACCGAGACTCCACCTGATTGGGTAAATTTGATGGCATTACTGATCAAATTAAACAGAATTTGCTTAAGCCTTGTCTCGTCACTTCTGATATTTTTGGGTAGCGGGAAGTCATATTCAAACTTGAAATACAAACCTTTTGCCTGAGCTTGTGCGGTAAGAATTGACTCAGCATCAGCAATAGCTTGGAACAAGCAAAATTCTCTGTACTCCAAATCTAACTTATTAGATTCGATTTTGGATAAATCCAAAATATCATTAATAAGCGCCAATAAATGACGCCCACTTTTTAGAACCCGATTGAGCAAATCTTTTTGCTCAGGCTTATGCAGTTCTGTCGACAACACTTGTTCAGTGAAACCTAGAATAGCGGTCAAAGGCGTTCTTATTTCATGGCTTATATTGGCAACAAATGCACTCTTCAATTCGTTTGCCTGCTCTGAAAGTACCTTTGCCGTTTCAAGTTCAGAGTTAGTTTTTTCTAGTGCGTGGTTGGTTTGTTCGAGCTCTTCTGTGCGCTCTTTGACTTTATATTCAAGCTGTAAGCGGCTATCTCTTTCGTTCTCGCGATAGACAATAAGCTGCCTTACCATGACGTTGAATGAAGCAAACAAGTCACCAATCTCATCATCCGCTCTTGACTCTAATTTTATGTCTAAATTACCTTGAGCGACTTGTTTTTTTGCATTGGCCAAACGTTCGATACGGGCCACAATTACTTTATTAAAGCCGTAATGCAAAATAATCGGCGCAAATAAGATGGTGAGTAAAACCGTAATAGCAGCGCCCCAAATATAGGACAAGTTATAATCCAGCATGTTTCCTGGGCTACTACCAAAAATTAACAGGTATTCGTTGTGAAGATTTCGAGAGGCGAAGGTAAGAATCGTACTTTCGACATTTACTTCAACGGAATCATGTACCAATGAACTCGCTTTTAACTTATTAAATAAAGGTGTTGGTATAGAAGAACCTAACGACTGCGTGGGCACTCCCATGATCACATTTGCATTTTGATCTAAAACTAATAATCGCCTTTGTTTGGGCTCTTTTATAAACTCCCCCATATCAAGCAGCTCAAGCCAGTCTGGGTATTCAATCACCTGAATATATCCGAGACTTTTTAATTCTGAGTGACCTTCAATGGCATTTAAAAACCACATTGATTGGTTAACCAACGCCATCGACTGTCTATTTTCCGTTGGAACTAAAAACCAATCTTGATACTTACGGAGCAAGCCATTCGTTTGGAGTTTTTTTACGTCACCTTTTTTATTAAACGTATGAAGTAAATTTCTTTTATTATCAAATAACTTAATAGCACTTACATTAGGATATGAATTAAAAAATGCATCTATCTTTGGCTGTAAGTTATTGAGCAATTGGTCTTTGTTTTCATACATAGCCCAGTTTAATGACGCATTATTAAACTCAGTGGAGTTGGTAAGCATAATTAAACTATCTTTCGCAGACAGCACCACACTGTCTATCACGTCAGCCCTGTGATCCACTTCTTCTTGAAGTGCCGCTCGCTCCAATTGTTCTTGCGCACTTTTGGTATAACTAAGTGACAACAATCCCAATATCAATGTCGGTATGATAACCAAAGGTAACGTGAACAGAACCGCTTTCTGTTGTAATCGCATAAATTAAAGTCCGATACCAGCTGCGAAAGTAATATTAGTTTAGACTAACCCGCTTTGAATAAAGTGGTAATCCACTTCTCTTCTGTAATAAAGCTCCAGTCCCAAGACTGCCACTTTTTATCCAACCCAATAGCAATGGCTTGCTCTAACGATTTTCCATCTGCCTTCATCGCATCTACCTCTACTTTAGTTGCAACGATCATAGCTAATAATTTTGCGAGCCCTTTTTTATCTGTTAAAGGTCCATGGCCAGGAATGATACGAGCATCATCATCGATTTTAGTTAACAAGTGTTCAATATTGGCAATATAACCCGCCACCGAGCCGCCACCTTGAGTATCAATGAAAGGAAAGCGACCATTGAAAAACAAGTCACCTAGGTGCCAAACATTTGCATTGGGAAAATAAACAACTGAATCTCCATCGGTGTGCCCCGCAGGTAAGTGTTTTACATGAACATCTTCATTGTTTAAATGAAGCATTACACCGTCTTCATATGTAATAACAGGAAGTCCTTCGTTGCCTTTTTTGGCCAATCGCTCTCTTACATTCATGTGAGCAAGTACACTGGCAGAACGTGCAAAATAGACATTTCCACCAGCGTGATCACCATGATAGTGAGTATTTACTACATACTTTATCTGAGGGGTATCAGTTAATTTAGAAATAGCTTTTTCAATTTTAGGAGCCAAAGGCTCAAACTGATCATCAATCATCAAAGTCCCATCAGAACCGACTAAAACGCCGATGTTACCGCCAAATCCCTCAAGCATATAAACATCGCCATTAACTTGAGTTGATTTAATTTCAACATTCGCAAATCGATCATTTGCTATGTTGCCTGTACTGAACAGTGTTGCTGCCAACAGACTTAATGAAACAGCGGTATTTGTAATTAGTCGATTCATCTTGTTCCCTTCTTGATTGATGCAGTTTTAAAAATATGAAACCCTTAACCAATAAAAGTTTTGACTAGCGCTGACACAGGAGCAGCCGATGGTTTACCGTGCTGCCAGTCTCCACCATCAACTCCAGAGCCCGCAATATCTATGTGGACATAAGGTAAAGGTTGATCGCTGTCTAGGTCATGTTTATCAAGCCCGGCCACAATAGACAAGAAGGCCATTGGGAACTGATGTCCACGAGCCGTCGTCGCTGATGGGCCATTATTAGATGACAACAAGTCATCAGCTTTAGTACGAGGTCTGACGAAGTCATAATCTTCGCGGCGTGATAAAGAAGTCTCACATGGGTCTGCAACAAGATCGCCCTGCTCGACCATTTTGTTACCTATATCGTTCTGGCGTGCAGCTCCATTTTCAACTAATGCTGTGTACGGACCAAATGAACGAGCCGCGTGGCCAGTTAATGTCGCAACAGTAAATAAAGATGGGTTGGTTTCATCGAGTGCTTCTTCACGAAGACGCGATAATAAATCAGCCATAACTAAACGCCCCTCAGCATCTGTATTACCGATTCTTACACGAACGCCTGAATGTCCTGTGATTATCTCGTCAGCAACAAACGCTTCGGCGCCAATGCTATTTCGAACTGCTGCAATCTCAGCAACGACTTTGACACCAACTGGCGCTAATTCAGATACCGCTTTCATAAAGCCAGCTACCGCCGCAGCTCCACCTTTGTCACGGCTCATCCCAGCCATGTGGCCGCCCGTTTTTAAATCGGCGCCACCTGTGTCATAAACAATACCTTTACCAACAAGCATAAGCGTTTGCTCTATATTGCCATTTGGGGTGTATTCTAATCGAATCACGCGTGGCTGATGGCGCTCTACTTCTATTGACGCACGTGCAACTGCCCAAAGTAACGGATAATCACTTTCTAACGTTTTCATGTCATCAACGACAGACACAGTTACATTAGAGCCTGCAAAAGACTCTACACAATACTCTGCAAATCGAGCAGGAGCCATGCGCTCTGGTTCTGTACCACAAAGGTCACGTGCTACATATTGGCCATTGGCAATAGCACTCGCTTCAGAAGCATCTATATTGTCGCCAACGATTCCTACCATACCAACAGGTTCTATGGCATCTCCCAAGGCTTCTCGTGCTTCTAGTGGCTCCCAAAATGTTTGGCCAAAGCCTAAATAAGAAACCAAAGTCGCATTTTGAAATTTAATGTCATCATTACCCAACACAACTAATAAAGGCTTTGTCGAGCCCATAGCTAACAGTGTATTTGCAGCGCTTTTAGCAGCATCGTAAAAGCGGCGGACATCGTCAAAGTAACGACTAAGTGAGCCGGTTGGAGCCAAAATAACTCGTTGTTGAGCAACATTTGGTGATACAAAAGAAACCGTCGATTGGCCAATACGGTTATCCACTTTCTTTAACTCTTCGATTTCGGTGATTAACGCGTCTGGTAACCCTTTATCAAATGATTCACCAACAATAACTAGGGCGTCCCAATTAGAGTCTTGAAGTGCATTGTTAATGTCTGAAATGACAAGAGGCATAGGATGAGGCATAAGTATCTCGCTTGCGTATTAGTTTTTATTTGCTATCAGAGTCTTGAAGTTATTAACCATAGTCCAAGACTGATAAATTAGTTATTTATGATAATACGTCATTTAGCCAAAAAAGTTGACCTTGTAATCAAATTGGCGGTCTGACCTGTCTGTATAAAAATCAGAACGTTAGTGCCAGCTGAGGTTTGGTTTCTTGAGGCTCTGCTAACCCAATATGAACGCCCATTAATCGAATAGGTTTACCACCTCCACGCTCGAGTGCTTCTTCTAGCAAAGGTAGAAACGCGTTAGCCTCCAATGCATCAAACTTAAGTTCCTTGGTGGTTTGTTGAAAGTCAGAAAACTTTAATTTGACGCCAACTTTGTTAATACGCCTGGACTGTAAGTGACTCGACGAGCGCTTGTTAAGTTCGGGGAGGAGTTGATCCGTTAGAATTTGTCTGAGTGTTGATGCGTCTTTAATATCGCGGTCAAAAGTGCGCTCAACCCCAACCGACTTTCTTATTCTACTCACCTCCACTTGTCGTGGGTCAATACCGTGGCAACGTTGCCATAAAACACGACCATATTTACCAAAGTGTCGAACTAGAGTCGACTCATCGGCCGCGCGAATATCTCCCCCTGTGTGTAAGTTTAGTTTGGCTAATTTACCTTGGGTTACCTTGCCAACACCTGGAATGTTTTTTAACGGCATCGACTCGATAAAACTCCAAACATCATCAGGGGTTATAGTGCATTGACCATTCGGTTTGTTTAGATCTGAGGCTATCTTTGCAAGGTATTTAATTGGGGCAATACCCGCTGAGGCAGTCAACCCCGTTGCTTCGAAAATATCTTTGCGAATTTGTTCTGCAATCAACGTGGCCGAGCCTTTAAACAAAGTGCAATCAGTCACATCTAAATATGCTTCATCAAGCGATAAAGGTTCAATTAAATCGGTATAACGCTCAAATACTTGTCGAATTGTTTGGCTCGTTTGTTTATAAACATCCATGCGACCGGGCACCACGACTAAATCTGGACATTTTTTAATTGCCATTGCGGTCGGCATTGCAGAACTGACACCGTACTGCCTAGCAATGTAATTACACGTTGATAAAACACCACGACGCTCAGAGCGTCCACCTACGGCCACAGGTTTGTTTGCCAGTGATGGATTGTCACGAATTTCAACGGATACGTAAAATGCATCCATATCAACGTGTATTATTTTTCGAGTCGTTGCCATAACGCCGCCAGTTTATATAAACCCAATAAGCTGTATATAAAAACAGTATATGTTAAGTTTTATAAAACTGGCAACGATTTATTAAAGAAAGCAGAGTTAAAGCTCCGCTTTCTACTTGTTGAAACCTATAGCCACTGACTGAGTGCAATAAATAATGGGACGCCAAGTATGACATTAAATGGAAAGGTGATACCCAATGAAGCGGTGATAGAAAGTCCAGCGTTTGCCTCTGGTAAACTCGCTTTCATTGCGGCAGGTACAGCAATATAAGAAGCGCTTGCCCCTAAAACAGCCATAAGAGCGACACCACCTGAACTTAAAGACAAGGCTGCTCCGAGTCCCATGCCTGCAAAGCCACCTATGATTGGCATAAGTACTCCAAAACATATGATGAACAGGCTATCTTTCTTTAAATTTTTAAGTTGAGCGCCAGCAACTAACCCCATTTTTAATAAAAACAAAGCTAAAATCCCGCCAAACAATTCGATAAAGAAAGGCTCTAGCTTGACCGTTGAGGCCCCACCTAAATAGCCAATTAGCAAACTCCCCAACATCAATAAAATACTTTGGTTGGCAATCAGTTCTTTTTTAATAAAGCCGCCGTTGATCGATGAAAATGACCCTTTTGCCATCACGAGTCCAACGATAATTGCTGGCATTTCTAAAAGTACAACGAATAATGGAAAGTAAGCTTCATAATCAATGTTGTTTACTTCAAGTAACGAAACAGCGACAGCATAAGTAGCCACACTTACTGAGCCATAATGGGCTGCAATTGCGCCGGCGTTTATTTTATCTAACTGTCCAAAATATCTAAGAATAGGATAGGCAATAAAAGGTAAAGCTAAGCCCAAAAATATTACGGCAATACTCTTATATAACAAAGAACTGTCTAAATGTTCTTGAAGTGCAATACCGCCTTTTAAACCAATCGCAATCATCAAGAACATACTAAGGGCGCCATATAATCCCTCAGAAAAATTGAGTTTGGCGCCACTTAAGTGAATCAGAATACCTAATACAAAAAACGCAACAACGGCATCAATCATATTGTCACGTCCTCTGACATTTGCAGTGTTTTAGCTGACTTAGCATTCGCAGTATTGATTGAAGGTGATCGCACCTGTTGATAATAACTAAAAGCGGAGCTCAGAAGGAGCATGAGTCCCAAACCAACAAACCCTGCAACACTGTGGCCTATTACAAAGCTAAGACCTGCAAGCCCAAATAAAAACAGACTCGTTAATATTGCAAAATAAACCGTTCGCATCGTGCCTCCACAACAACTTTAATTTGAGCGCATTGTAAAACCCTCAAATAATAGATAATAATAGATATGATCTATTGATTGATTAGACAAATGGTTAACCAATGAAATCTCGATTACATGCTCACATAGGCACATTTAGACAACTGGAAATCTTACTTTCAGTCTACAAACAGGGCAGCATTAAAGCGGCAGCCGAAAAGCTTTTTTTGACTCAACCCACCGTTTCCATGCAGTTAAAAAAACTATCCGAAGCCATTGAAATGCCTTTGTATCAGCAAATTGGTAAAAAGATTCACTTTACAGATGCAGGCCTTACCATGGTCGAGTCAGCAAAAGAAATATTAGACTTATGTGAAGTCTTAGATATGAAACTCTCGAGCCTTCGAGGTGCAAGTACAGGTACCTTGCGGATTGCTTGTGTTACGACTGCCAAATATTTTATTCCTCACCTTTTAGGGCCGTTTTGCAAGCAGCATCCAGGTATAGATATCAAATTTACCGTCGCAAACCGTCAACAAATTATTGAACGCTTTGAAGCCGAACAAGATGACTTTTATGTTTTTACTCACTTGCCAGAAACCTTAGACCTCAATGTCATTCGATTTATGCCGAATGACTTAGTGCCGATAGTCGCCGAAGATCACCCACTAGCGAAGCAAGAAACAGTGTCACTTACCGAGTTTTGTCGTGAAGACTTCCTAATTCGAGAACAAGGCTCAGGTACTCGGCACGCCATTGAACAGTATTTCATGAATCAAAGTGTGTCTCCTAAAGTAAAAATGACGGTCGAGAGTAACGAAGCGATCATTCATTCAGTAATGGCTGGCCTTGGGGTTTCGATTTTATCGGCACACACCTTGTCGTTTGGTGAAGTGTATGGGGTAAAAAGGCTGACGATTCCGGGCTTTAATATTCAAAACCACTGGTCTTTTGTTTGGAGTAAACAAAAACGTCAATCACCAGTGGCTGAGGTATTTTTAGATTATGTTCAGTCAGAAGGCCGAGAAGTGATGATGTCGACCCTGACTGAACAAGCTATTTTGGCTAATCGTTAAGATGCATCAGCGAGAAGTTCAATATCTTGATACGCTCGCATGGCGCTTCTGCGTTTTACTCGACCAATGAGACGTTTAATTCGATTCGTGAATGTCTGATGTGCCTTTATTAATGCACTTGAAAACGCGCCATGAGTGCTTTCATGAACTTTAGCAACGTAGACATCAACTTGGTCATGACCAATGACTTTGATCTTACATTGCTTGTCGACACCGCCACGCGAGCCATTCACGTCTTGAAAGCTTACGACCACAAACTTGACCTTGTCGTTTAACCTAGTGAATGTCTGTTCTATTTTAGCGGTAATACGACGTCTTAGCGCTTGAGGGACAACTACATTATTTGAGCGAATAACACATTTCATAGCATTCTCCTTAGAATTAATGCCACTCGATATTGCCCAATCTTTGAGTTAGATAAAAATAGATGTTACTTATAATTTAAATAGACAAAAGGCTAATTGATTAACAAATACCAATTAGCCTTTTAACGATTCTTGCTTCTAAACTAACTTTGGGTTTCAGCGGTTTGTTGTTCTTTCACCATTAACCAACAAACCGCCGAGATTGCCATCGAGACAGCGCAAACAACAAAGGTCATGGACTTGTCGTCTACTTTGTTTAAGAACAAGCTCACACCTAAGCTAACCACGAGCTGAGGCAAAACGACTGACAAGTTAAACAAACCCATGTACAAACCCATTTTGGTCTTCTCAACACGCTCTGACATGATGGCGAATGGCAAGCTAACCACGGCCGCCCAACCGATACCTGCCGTTGCCATAAAGACATACATATAAACAGGGCTGCTGGCCATTAGTGCAATCAAGGCATAAGAAATCGCCGTACAAAACAATGCAAAAGCGTGAACCTTTATACGACCAAATCTATTAGCTAACGGACCGAGCACGAGTGCCGGTAATAAAGCAGCCACACCGTTTAAGATTGCAAAGCTATAAGAAATAGTTTGACCTAG
>NZ_CEYNSH010000013.1:37055-60260 GCF_982872775.1 Psychrosphaera sp.
AAATGAAGTACACTGGCATATACAGAATAAATCAAAAAGCCCCACAATGGTTTGATGTCATTTAAAGTGGCAAGAAAATCAAATTTCTCTTTGTTGCTCTGAGCCTCTTCCTCTGCAGATTGAGGTAAGATTTTGGGTTCAATAACGAATAAAGTTGGCAATATTGAGAAAACCAAAACTAGCGCTGCACCAAAATATATAAGTACGAAGTTGTTCCAAAAACCACCAATGACATACGCCAAGACACCAAAAGTGCCAGATACCGTCTGCATCCATGTATAACCTTTGGTTCTCGCTTCACCTTCTGGTGTCACATCGGCAATGATCGAGCGAGTCGGATTAAAGCTAACATTAATTGATAAATCGAGAGAAAGTGCAATCGCAATAGCGATGGCCATTATACCAACACCACCTAAGGACTCCGATATGATCCCAATGTTTGGAAGTGCCAATAGCGACAGGGATGCTAGGACACCACCAATTAAAATGAATGGTCGACGACGACCATTCCAGAACCAAACCTTATCACTAATAAACCCAACAATAACTTGGCCTAAAATGCCGGCAATAGGACCGGCCGCCCAGACGATACCAATCTCATGAATATCCAAGTTGTACTGAGTACTCAATAACCAGCTTAATGCTGAAATTTGGACGGAAAGTGCGAAGCCCATCGCAGTAGAGGGCAAACTGAGCAACATATAAAATGAGCGGCTCAACTTCTGTTGGATTTTTAACATGGAATTCTCTTTTAATTATTGTTTTTAAACCATATCAAAAGAGCTGATTGAGGATAAACACTTTAAACAATGACTACGTATTCATTAATAGCTTGAGGTACAAAAAAAGGACCTTAAGGTCCTTTTTAAAGAATATGCCCCAAACTATAATATTTGGTTCTTCTTCCAGTTTTCTTCTTTTGCAGTGCGCTCTGCAGATTTACCGTTTTGCGCCTCGCTTTCAGCCTGCTCTTTAGCCATACGCTCTTGGCGTTTTTCACATGGATTATCACAATCACATGCTTTGTCGATACCTAACGTACCTAAACCACCGCAACTACCAGCTAATGATTTCTTTTGAAAAACATAACCCACTGACATGGCAACAAAAACGATAAGCAACAAACCTAACGTTAGAAAAAAAACCTGCATAACTACCCCTTATCTAAAGGAAACAAAGCCTCAAACTTAGTCGACATTATACCTCTATAACCTTTGTCCGTCTTCACGATCATGTAAACGGCAAGATTATTTTCTTCAGCGTACTTCATCGATTCAACAGGGCCCATTACATTAAGCATAGTCGCAAGTGCATCTGCACTCATAGCCGATTTATGTAAAACAGTAACAGAAACTAACTTATGAGTAATTGGCTTACCCGTCGTAGGATCAATCGTATGAGAATAACGCACACCGTCGACTTCAAAATAGTTTCGGTAGTCTCCTGATGTCGCCATTGCCAAATTGACAGGCTCAATGACTAATTGGACTTCTCGACTTCCTGTTAAAGGTTTCTCTATGGCAACTTTCCATTTTGAGCCATCTGGTTTACCACCTGAAAGACGCATCTCACCACCAATTTCAACCAAGTAGTTGGTAATGCCCAGACCTTCTAATAAGTTAGCAACTTGATCAACACCATAGCCTTTTGCAATTGCGCTGAAGTCGATATACAAGTCACTGTGCTGCTTGGTCACAGCATTTCCTTCAATTGTTAGAAGGTTCATGCCTATTTGAGATTTGATTGCTTCAATTTGCTCGTCACTTGGCTGCTTGGTCACTCTGCCTTCTGGGCCAAAGCCCCACAAGTTGACCAAGGGTCCAACTGTAACGTCAAATGCGCCATTACTTGCTTCAAAAAGACGTTTGGCTTCGTTTAAAACCGTTATGTTATCTGGTGATAACATCATAGTCTCGTTTGCTTGAGCTTGGTTCAGTCGACTCAACTCTGAGTCTTCGATGTACGTCGACATCAAGTTGTTCACTCGAATTAACTCATCATTCACCAATTCAAACAGGTTGTTTTTTTGTAGCTGTTCAGGAGTAGGAAATAGCTTGACGTTAAATGTCGTTCCCATCGTTTTACCTTGCAGTAAAACAGGTTGAACTTCATCGCTATTTTCTCGTGGAAGAAAAAGCAAAATGGCCAGCCCGATAAGGGCCAGCCATGCTAATAAGACTTTATTACGAGTCATCTTTTAATTAACCACCGAAGTCATCAAGTAGGATGTTCTCGTCTTCAACGCCTAGGTCTTTCAACAAGTTGATAACCGCTGCGTTCATTACCGGAGGACCACACATGTAGTACTCACAGTCTTCTGGTGCTTCGTGGTCACGTAAGTAGTTTTCGTACAATACGTTGTGAATGAAGCCAGTGTAACCTTCCCAATCATCCTCTGGTTGAGGATCAGAAAGTGCTACGTGCCATTCGAAGTTTTCGTTTTCTGCAGCTAACTCATCAAAGTCTTCTACATAGAACATTTCACGCTTAGAACGTGCACCGTACCAGAAGCTGATCTTACGATCTGTCTTCAAGCGACGTAATTGGTCAAAGATGTGTGAACGCATTGGCGCCATACCAGCACCACCACCGATAAATACCATTTCTGCATCAGTGTCTTTCGCGAAGAACTCACCGAATGGACCAGAAATTGTTACTTTGTCACCTTCTTTTAGGCTCCAAATGTACGAAGACATTTTACCAGCTGGTAGTGACAGGTTATTTGGTGGAGGCGACGCAATACGTACGTTAAGCATAATGACACCTTCCTCTTCAGGATAGTTTGCCATTGAGTATGCACGGATTGTTTCTTCGTCAACTTTAGATTCGATGCTAAAGAAGTTAAAACGCTCCCAGTCCGGACGGTATTCGTCTGGAACATCAAAGTCAGAGTATTTAACGTGATGCGGTGGAGCAACAATTTGGATATAACCACCTGCGCGGAAAGGTACACTTTCGCCATCAGGGATTTTAAGAGCCAATTCTTTGATGAAGGTTGCTTTGTTATCATTAGAGATAACTTCACATTCCCACTGCTTCACACCAAAGATTTCAGGTTCTAATTCAATTTCCATGTCTTGCTTAACAGCAACCTGACACGATAAACGACAACCTTCTTTGGCTTCACGCTTAGTGATGTGGCCTTCTTCTGTAGGTAGGATATCACCACCGCCAGAATGAACGTGTACACGACACTGACCACAAGTACCACCACCACCACACGCAGATGGGATGAAGATACCTTTGTCAGCTAAAACGTTAAGTAGTTTGCCACCTGCAGATGCAGTAACAGACTTATCTTCGTCTTCATTTATTAAGATTCGAACGTCTCCCGTCGAAACTAGTTTTGATTTGGCGAATAAAATCACCAAAACAAGTACTAGTACGATAGCGGTAAACATCGATACGCCGAGAATAATTTCCATCGACCTTTCCTTTAATTCTTATCTAAGGGTTTGAATTGGCACTCATTGCCAATTCAAACCGACATTAACCTTACAGAGCGATACCGCCGAATGACAAGAAGCCAAACGCCATCAATCCAGTCGTAATAAACGTAATACCAAGACCTTTTAAGCCATCTGGCACGTCAGAGTATTTCATTTTCTCGCGAATACCTGCTAACAGGATAATCGCTAACGCCCAACCTACACCAGAACCAATACCGTAAACGATACTTTCACTGAACGTCAGGTTCTTAGATACCATGAATGATACCGAACCAAAGATCGCACAGTTTACTGTGATTAGAGGTAGGAAAATACCAAGTGCGTTATATAGCGGCGGGAAGTACTTATCTAGAGTCATTTCTAAGATTTGTACTAGTGCTGCAATAACACCGATAAATGTGATGAACGACAGGAAGCTTAAGTCAATAGACTCAGCTGGGTCAGTAATGCCTAAAACACTGTCTAGTGCACCTGGCGCTAGAATGTTTGTATAGATTAATTGGTTAACTGGTACAGAAATACCTAATACCACGACAACCGCTACACCAAGACCAATCGCTGTGCTGACTTTCTTAGATACAGCCAAGAAAGTACACATACCCAAGAAGAAGGTTAACGCGATGTTCTCAATGAAAATCGTTTTAATGAAAAGACTTAAATAATGTTCCATCGAATTAGTCCTTCTCTACTTGATCTGGCTTAACCTGACGGATTGCCCAGATAATTAAACCAATGATAAAGAACGAGCTGAAAGGTAAAACCAATAGACCGTTTGCTTGGTACCAACCACCATTTTGGATAAGTGGTAAAATCTCGATACCGAAAATAGTACCAAAACCAAGTAATTCACGGAAAAACGCAACTAGCATTAAGATGAAACCGTAACCTAAACCGTTACCGATACCATCTAAGAAGCTCACGCCTGGCTTTTCTTTCATTGCAAATGCTTCCGCACGACCCATTACGATACAGTTGGTAATGATTAGACCAACGAATACCGATAGCTCTTTTGAAAGCTGGTATGAGAATGCTTTCAACACTTGGTCAACTACGATTACAAGTGAAGCGATGATCGCCATCTGAACGATGATTCGAACACTTGATGGAATCATGTTGCGGATTAATGAAATAAATAAGTTCGAGAATGCTGTTACAAATACAACTGCCAATGTCATTACTAATGCATTAGCCATTGAACTTGTTACCGCAAGTGCAGAACAAATACCAAGTACTTGAAGTGCAATTGGGTTGTTGTCAACAATCGGAGCCGTTAAGACCTTTTTTGCATCGGCTGACATTAGTTAAGCCCTCCACGGTTTTTCTCGATATATGGACCGTAACCCATTTTACCGAACCAAAAATCAATTGTGTTTGTTACACCGTTACTCGTTAGCGTTGCACCAGATAATCCGTCAACACCGTGCTCGTTACCCGGCTTAGCGCCGCCTTTAACAAGCTCTAGAGCAACATCACCTTGATCATTGTAAACTTCTTTACCTGACCACTGTGCTTGCCACTTAGGGTTCATGATTTCGCCACCAAGTCCCGGAGTTTCTTTATGGTCAGAATATACAAGGCTAGCGACTGTGTTTAGATCAGACTCTAAACCAACATAACCGTACATCAGATCCCAAAGACCAGCTCCAACAATTGGGAATACAACCGTCTTCACTTCGCCAGCGTCGTTTTTAACGTGGTAGATAACTGCTGTATTTGAACGGCGATTGATACCTGCAACATCGTTTTCTAGCTTGATAGACTTCTCAGTGTCACGAGCGTTACGACGCTCGTCAAACATAGCTGTGTCACCGTCAACATAAGCGCCAGTGTCTAAGTCGATCATTTTAGCTTCAACGTACTTGTTATAAGTACCAACAATGTCTTTACCAGCTTGGTCTAACAGGCCAGCCGTTTCCAAGATTTTAGTTTGCTTATCTAGCAATTTGTTAGCGGTTTGAAGCGGTTTCAATTGAACCGCAGATACAGATACCAAAGCCGCACAAACTAGACATACAGCAAATACGAATCCAACCGTTTTGCCAAATGTTTCTTTGTTGTTAGACATTACGAGCAAGCCTCCGTTTCACGTTTGCTTGTGCAACAAAATAGTCGAACAATGGCGCAAACAAGTTAGCAAATAGAATCGCCAGCATCATACCTTCTGGGAATGCTGGGTTAACAACACGAATTAGAACAACCATCACACCGATAAGTGCACCGTACCAGAACTTCGCAGTGTTTGTGAAAGAAGCCGATACAGGGTCAGTCGCCATGAAGAATGCACCAATAGCCCAACCGCCTAATACGACGTGCCAGAACCAAGGCATTGCGAACATAGGGTTAGTATCGCTACCAACGAAGTTTAGTAGTGATGCTAAGAAAATAGTACCAGCGAATACACCAGTTACGATTCTCCAAGACGCTATGCGTAAGTAGATGATCATTAGACCACCGAGGATGATCGCAAGTGTCGATACTTCACCAACAGAACCTTGGATAAAGCCGTAGAAAGCTTGAGTCCATAGAGCCATGTTGTTGTAGTCTAAGCCGCCAGATGCTGCTTGGCTAAGCATAGTTGCACCAGAGAAGCTGTCTACCGCTGTCCAAACTGTGTCACCTGAGATTTCAGTTGGGTAAGCAAAGAACAAGAAGGCACGACCCGCAAGTGCAGGGTTAAGGAAGTTACGACCTGTACCACCAAAGATTTCTTTAGCAACGACGATACCAAAGGTAATACCTAAAGCAGCTTGCCAAAGTGGAATCGTTGAAGGAAGGATCAATGCAAACAAGATTGATGTAACGAAGAAACCCTCGTTTACTTCATGTTTACGAACTGATGCGAACAACACTTCCCAGAAACCACCAACGATAAATACCGTTGCGTAAATAGGTAGGAAGAAACACGCACCATAGAGCATTTTCATGCCCCAACCAGAGTCAACTGTTAAGCTGCCACCTAGTGCTTGGAATAAACCAACCTGCCAGCTGTCACCTAGAGAGTAACCAGCTGCTAATGCATTTGCAGCTTGTTCACCAACGTTGAACATACCGAAAAACATTGCTGGGAATAACGCCAACCATACCATGATCATGATACGTTTTAGGTCGACACTATCACGTACGTGAGTTTGACCTTTATTAACTAAACCTGGCGTGTAGAAGATTGTTGCAGCTGCTTCGTAAAGTGCATACCACTTTTCGTATTTACCGCCTTCTTCGAAGTTAGGTTCAATTTTTTCTAAATAACTCTTAAGACCCATGATTAGCCCTCTTTCTCAATCTTGGTTAGGCAGTTACGAAGAATTGAGCCGTACTCGTATTTACCAGGGCAAACAAACGTACAAAGCGCTAAATCTTCTTCGCCTAATTCCAAACAACCTAGTGTTTGAGCCGAGTCAGTATCACCAGAGATCAAGTCTCTTAGTAATAGTGTAGGCAATATGTCTAACGGCATTACGCGCTCGTAGTTACCAATTGGAACCATTGAACGGTCAGAACCATAGGTTGTTGTTGTCATATTGAATAGCTTCTTAGGAGACAAGTGACCTAAGAAAGCACGCGTGATTGAGAACTGATCTGAACCTGGACGAATCCAACCAAACAATTCTTTTTCACGACCTTCTGCTAACACAGTAATTTGTTGGCTGTAACGGTGTAAGTAACCGTGTACGCCTTGTGCAACATTACCTGACAATACGGAACCAGATACGATACGGTTTTCACCGTCTTCTAATTCACCAGAGGTAAGGTCAGCGGTTGAAGCACCTAAGATAGTTCTAACTAAACGAGGGTTCTTAACCACTGGGCCAGCCAATGAGATAACACGCTCGCTGTAGATTTCACCTGTTAAGAATAACTTACCGTAGGCAATCACTTCTTGATAACTGATGTGCCATACCGATTTGTTAATTGAAACAGGGTCGATAAAGTGGATATGAGTACCAACCAAGCCCGCAGGGTGCTTGCCACCAAACTCGTGAAGTTCAGTATTTGGTGCATCAGCTGTTACTGAAGAACCCGCAGCTTTCACAACGTGTACTTTATCGCTAAGACGACTTAAAACTGCAAGACCAGCAGCAAACGCCTCTTTTTGCTCTGCAATAATTAGCGCAGGGTCTGCCGCTAGTGGATTAGTATCCATTGCATTAACAAAAATAGATGAAGGCTTGCTGTCAATTGCAGGAGTCTTGTCGAAAGGACGTGTACGTAACGCGACCCATTGACCTGACTCAACTAACGTCTCAACCACTTTTTCACGGTCTAAACCGTTAAGTTGGTCGGCCGTGTAGCTGTCGAAAGTGATTTGTTCATCACCTGCTAGCTCAATAACAACGGATTGAAGAACACGCTTTTCACCGCGGTTCACTTCTTTGATTACACCGGCTGCTGGTGCGGTGAACTTAACGCCTGGATTCTTTTTATCTTCAAAAAGAACCTGACCTTTTTTCACACTATCACCTACCTTGATACGCATCGTTGGACGCATACCATGGTATTCTTCGCCAAGCGTAGCAACAGTTTTCACTGTCGGACCATCGTGGATGGCTTGTTGTGGAACGCCTTCAATAGGCAGATCCAAACCTTTTTTTATGTTGATCATACGCATATGCACTGTTTAAGTTGGAAGAAATGGAATTCTTTCAAATACCCGATTAAATCGCATATTTATAAAATTAATTAAGGTACCAAATTTCAAAAATAGGTTACTTTTGGTACAGCCAGCAATTGTAGCATTAAATCCTTCATATTGACCATTCCAAATTGGACATATTTGCACTACAACGCCCTCATTCTTTTAAGGAAATTTAACCAAGTGTAAAGATTGTTTGCTGTTCGCTAAGAAACCATTGTCCAAAATTAAGAGATAAAAAAAGCCGATGACCCAGAATGAGACATCGGCTTGTTTGATTTTTATACAAACCTTTTAAACTAAGCCTTTAAGCTCAATGTTCGGGTTAACGTCTTGATCATAATCAACATTGTCATAATCAAAACCAAACAGGTGTAAAAACTCTTGATGATAACCTTTGTAATCCGTCAGCTCATCAATCGTGTCTGTGTCGACGGTATCCCAAATAGTTTGAACGCGTTCTTGAACGTCGTCTTCTAATTCTTTGTAGTTTTGGAATAAATGACCGCCATCATCCAATCTAGGTGTATTTGATGTTAAATTCTCTTTGAACAATCCTGAAATCTGTTGGATTACACCTTCATAAGTACCGTCTTCTTTCATCACTTTAAACAGGGCTGAAATATAGAGAGGCATAATTGGAATCGCTGAACTCGCTTGGGTTACTACCGCGTTTAATGAAGAAACATAAGCTTTACCATTCAAGTCTGTGGTTGCTTCATCAATTGCTTTAGAAGCGCGATCTAAGTCTTCTTTGGCTTTGCCTATTGTCGCATGACCATAAATTGGCCACGTTAGCTTTTTGCCTATATACGTATAAGCTGTTGTCTTAAAGCCAGGGGCTAAAACATCGGCCTGCTTTAACGCATCTAACCAAAGTTCCCAATCTTCACCGCCCATGACCTTGATCGTATTGTCAATTTCCTCTTGATTGGCTGCTTCGACTGTCACTTCATCAATGATGCGTTTACTGGTGTTTAAGTTTTTAGTGGTTACCGAGTCACCAATTGGCTTTAAGGTAGACGAGTACGTTTCACCTGATTTAGGATCGGTACGACGGGGTGATGCCAAGCTATAAATAACTAAATCAATTTTTCCCAAATCGTTTTTGATAGTTTCAATCGTTTGCTGCTTGATCTCATCTGAAAAGGCATCACCATTAATATTTTTAGAATATAAGCCCTCTTGCTCAACCGCGTTTTGAAACGCCACTGTGTTATACCAGCCTGCTGAGCCCGTCTTTTTATCCGTACCTGGCTTTTCGAAAAACACACCAAGTGTATTTGCCCCATACCCAAACGCAGAAACGATGCGCGATGCTAAGCCATAACCTGTAGAAGAACCGATGATTAAAACATTTTTAGGTTGAAAATCTGCGCCCTCAAAAGATTGTGACTTAACGTAATCAATTTGGCGTTGAACACTTTCTTGACAGCCAACAGGGTGGGCGTTTGTACAAATGAAACCGCGGATTTTTGGTTTGATAACCATAGTTTTGTCCTTAACCTTTTAAAACCGGTGGCGTGAGTTAGACTCGCATTTTGCAAAACTGCTCACGACCTACCAAAACGTTACTATTTTTATAATAAATAGAAAGAGAATGAATAATGGCCGCTAGTTTACCCATTAAATGGTTTAGAACAGATCTGACTAGCGGCAAATAGCTTATAAATCTCGGTTTTTGTAGTATTCCATTTCGGAAAGACGGTGATAATTACTTACTTTTTCTTGAAAGTTTAAGTACGACTCCATAACTCGATCGACCATCGGATCATTTGCTCTTTGTTCTTTGATCACTTCTTTTGTGGAAGACTTAAGTGCAGCCATTACGTCACTCGGAAAGGTTTTTAGCTCTATGCCATGTTTGTTCTGCAATGTATCTAACGCGTCGTTATTACGAACGGTATATTCGTCCAACATGTCTTGATTCACCGCACGTGTAGCAATTTCGACGATGGCTTGTAAGTCTTTTGGCAACGCGTTAAAGGCTTTTTCGTTGACCGTGAATTCTAACATTGCGCCCGGTTCATGCCAGCCCGACACATAGTAATGCTCGGTAACCTTGTAAAAACCAAATGCTAAGTCATTGTATGGACCAACCCACTCAGTAGCATCAATCGCACCTGACTGTAATGACGTAAAGAGTTCACCACCAGACAAAGCGACTGGAACACCACCTAGCTTTTGTAACACTTCGCCTCCCATTCCCGGGATACGCATTTTTAAACCTTTTAAATCCTCTACAGAATTGATTTCTTTTTTGAACCAACCTGCCGATTGCACGCCGGTATTACCACCAGCAAATGGGATAACACCAAATGGTTTATATAATTCTCGCCATAGTTCTAAACCGCCACCATAATGAATCCATCCATTGGTTTCTTGTGCGTTGAGGCCAAATGGAACCGCCGTGAAAATTGGCGCTGCTGGCATTTTTCCTTTCCAATAGTAAGACGCCGCATGTCCCATCTCTGCGGTACCTTGTGATACAGCATCAAAGACTTGGAATGCAGGTACTATTTCACCCGCGCCATATACTTTGACCTTTAGGCGACCTCCACTCATCTCATTGACCATTTTCGCGAAGTTTTCTGGACCAGTACCTAATCCTGGAAAATTCTTTGGCCAACTTGTCACTAATTTCCAATTGTAGGTTTGTGCAGGCACACTGCTCGCACTACTATCTGTGCTACCTTGCTCTGAGTTATTGCACCCAGCCAACAAAACACTTGCGCCTACAACGGCGACACTTATCAAGTTCTTCAATATCTTTTTCATAGCTCTCCCCTTTATTTCGCTTTTCGGTCTTCCATTACACGGTAAATATTTTTTTAGTTATAAATCATTTTAGGTAATGACGTGGCTAGCTCAGGCCAAATCATTAGAACAATCAGCATCATTATTTGCATCACAATAAAAGGCAGTACCCCTTTGTATATTTTACTTGTCGGTATGCTATCTGGTGTAACACCGCGCAAATAAAATAATGCAAAGCCAAACGGTGGTGTTAAGAATGAAGTCTGAAGATTGATCGCAATCATGATACCCAACCAAATAGGGTCAATGCCCATCATAAACAACACAGGAGCGACGAGCGGCACAACAACAAAAGTGATTTCGATAAAATCTAGGATGAAACCTAGGAGGAAAATAACCGCCATCACGATAAGCAGCGCACCAATCTCGCCACCCGGCATATTCGTAAACATACTGTGAACCAACTCTTCACCACCAAAGCCTCTGAATACTAGAGAGAAAATAGAGGCGCCAATTAAGATCATAAAGACCATAGAAGTCACAGATAACGTCGATGTCATCGTTGCCTTTAACGTATCTAAGTTGAACTGATTTTTAAGAACAGCAATCACTGTCGCACCAAAAGCACCAATACCCGCCGCTTCGGTTGGAGTCGCAATGCCTAATAAAATGGAGCCCAATACCAGTGCCATCAAAATTAATGGGGGCAATAGGCTTTTTAATAACTGGCTGAACTTTAATGGTTCCTGGTTCTGTGCCTTTGGCGTCCATTCAGGTTTGATAATACCAACAGCCAACGAATAAATTAGGTATAGGGCAACTAGTATGAGTCCAGGAATTATAGCCCCTGCGAACAAGTCTCCCACCGAAATGGTTTCGGGTGAAAAAATACCTTGTGATAATTGTGACTGCTGGTAAGCACTTGAGAGAACATCGCCCAATAAAACCAAAGCGATAGAAGGCGGAATAATTTGTCCTAGTGTACCAGTAGCGGCAATAACACCGGTTGAATAACTAGGGTGATAACCTTGTTTTTGCATGGTAGGTAAAGCCAGTAAACCCATCGTGACTACGGTCGCGCCGACAATACCTGTGCTGGCTGCCATTAAAGCGCCTACAATAGTGACGGCAATACCTAATCCTGCGGGCAAGCGACCAAACGCCTGAGTCATACTACTCAGTAAATCTTCCGCTACTTTTGATTTTTCGAGCATAACGCCCATGAAAACAAACAAAGGTACTGCGAGTAGAGTTTGGTTAGTCATGATGCCATATATGCGACTTGGTAAAGCCGATAGCAATGCAGAGTCAAATTCACCAATTAAGTGACCAAATCCAGCAAAAATAAGCGCAACTCCAGCAAGGCTAAATGCAACTGGATACCCCAGTAACAACACAAAGCAAACGGCAACAAACATCAAAATTGCTAACCATTCCATGACTAAGACTCCCTTTCTTGTTTATTACCTGAGGCAATAGATTTGTTTTTAAGATGTTTGATATTAAGCACACATTCACTTAAAGCTTGTAGAATTAACAAAGCAGGCATAACTAAAATCAGTGACTTAATAAGGAAAACCAAAGGAATGCCGCCACTTTCTTGTGACCCTTCCAAAAACTGCCACGATTGCAGTACATAAGACCAACTGATCACGATTAAAAATACACACGTTGGAATCAGGAAAAACAAATGCCCCAAAGTATTAACAAGCAGTTTGCGTGATTGATTGAAGTTTCGGTAGAAAATGTCAACGCGAACATGGCCGTCTTGCTTTAAGAGGTAGCCCATGCCAAGCATCAGGCTAAAGGCATGGAGGTACAATGTGCTTTCTTGAAGTGCTATCCAACCAATATTGAATCCATATCTAAGTACTACGACTAAAGTCATGACAATCACCATTGCCATCGTAAACCATCTAACCCAACTTCCTATCTGTTCAGATAATGACTCTACCCACTTCACTTGGTCACCTTTTTTTGGTTTTTATTTGCGCTCTATACTCCCCGAATAAAACAAAATAAACAAGGCTTTAAGCCTTATCAAATCGACTACCACCAAGGCATTTTGGCGACAGCGGTACGTTTTCCGTTTGTTGCCACTCATCCGATGTGTACGTATGCATTGCCAAGGCATGAATGTCATTGGCTAATTCTTGAGCTAAACATTTATTTACGGCACGATGACGCTGAATTAATCGCTTTCCATCAAAGTCTGCACTTACAATAATTACTTTGAAATGAGACTCACTCCCCTCTGGGACATTATGCTGATAACTTTCATTAACGACATCTAGTAGTTCAGGCTCAAACTCGGCCAATAATTTATTTCTTATTTTTTCTTCAATGATCATAACTGGACCTTTTATTTCTTGCTTAAACGAGAACATGTCTTAAATGTTAACTCACAACTTTTCGAAACGTTAAACTTATTCGCCCCTCATCCACTGATTTTCTTGCGGGAATTTGGTGTTCAAAATGCCGTTGCATGCCAGCTTTCATCAACAATAAACTGCCATTTGTTAGTGAAACATTTATGGCCGAAGAAGGTGCCACAGACGTCGATGACTTTTTACGACGAAACTGCAGGTCTCTTTGCG
The DNA here is from genome assembly GCF_982872775.1 of Psychrosphaera sp. Taxonomy (NCBI): domain Bacteria; kingdom Pseudomonadati; phylum Pseudomonadota; class Gammaproteobacteria; order Alteromonadales; family Pseudoalteromonadaceae; genus Psychrosphaera; species Psychrosphaera sp. The sequence continues at coordinate 50,489 of NZ_CEYNSH010000013.1, forward strand.
CTCCAAGTGAAACACAAGCAACGACCGGATTCGGCCCCAGTTCAGGCTCGTTATCGGCATGCCAGCCCATTTTGTCTTCACCGTCACGGTAATAATTAATCAATACCGAATTAAAGGTGTGTCCAACCGCTTCTTCTAACAGGTGCTTGATTTTTAGGACTTCAGGGTTCCAAGGTTTCGGTGCAAGTACTTTGCCGCTGTATTGATACGTGATGTTCTGATCAGATTGCCAGTCTTGCCAGCGAGGGATTTTATGTTTTTTGCCAAATACAACCACCTCTGGCTGTTGCCATGATAATTCGCCTATCAGTGCATGAAATAATCGAGCTGCTTGCTCTGCCGTCAAAAAGGCAGGTTTAAAATCTAACCAGGGAGATAATTCATCTGGTAATGACGGCTCAAACAAAGATTGTTGCATCACAACTCCTACTGACAATTTACATCTCGGGTGAGCAATGGGACAATATTCTACACTTAATTTTATGAATACGTAGCCGGACTGACCTATTAATGAACACCCAATGGCAAATTCTTGGACAGGAATATCAACTTTTTCGCTTTCCGCCAAATCAGCATGACAAATCATTACAAGCCTGGGACAGTGCCGATGAGCTCATCATTCAACACCTTCACCAAAGTGATGAAGATAAGATAAGGCTTCAAGAGCGCTCAGCGGAAGCCTTGCGTCCTAATATGCTTATTATGAACGATAACTTTGGTGCACTTGCTATTGGCCTAAATCAATTCAAGCCAATTTGTGTATGCGACTCTTATGTTTCACAAATGGCCATTGAACATAACAGCGTCATCAATAACTGCCCTGTACCGATTATTCAGCATAGCCTGATACCACTTGATCAAATCTTTTCAAATGACCAAAAAAGGTCATCAGCGGATAACGTCGATGTTCAACGTGAAATGAACAATAGCGTGGCTACTGTCGTCATAAAGGTCACAAAAAATCTAGACTTTTTAGCCTATCAACTGCAGCAAATTAAACAGTATTGCCAAAAAACAAATAGCACTGTTGATGTTGTTGCTGGCGGAAAAACAACGCTAATCACTTCAGCCGTGATGGCGATGTTTGAGCAATATTTAACTGAAGTTAAAAGCAGTAAAGCGAAGAAGAAAAGTCGCCTTATTTTTGCAGTAGGCCAACCAACGCCAACATTACCATTGCCACTTTTAGACTCGGGTGTACCAACGTTTCAGGCAGCATGTCCATCCCTTGGTCTCTCTTTGTATAGCCATGCCAATGTTTTTGGTAAAAAACAAATCGATATTGGCGGCCGATTTTTAGCTGAAAACCTTCCTAACTTACCTCACACAGACAATGATATTCGAGTCATTGACTTAGGATGTGGGAACGGGTTACTCGGCGTTGAATTTATGAAACGGAACCTAAAGGCCATTGTTGAGTTTGTTGATCCGCTTAGGTTCAGTATGCTTTTTTGCGATGAATCTTACATGGCCACTCAGTCTGCTAAATACAATATTGAACATACCGTTACGCCTTTATTAATGAAGTCACACAAGACAGCAAAACATCAGTTAGAGACTGTAGATTCTATTTGTGAGTTTGAACAAGATGATTGTTTGACAAAGCAGGCACCAGAATCAGCAGATATTGTGCTGTGCAACCCGCCTTTCCACCAACAACAAGCGGTCACAACCCATATCGGCGAACAAATGATCCACCAAACAAGTAAAGTATTGAAGCCCGGTGGAGAATTATACTTAGTAGCCAACCGTCATTTGCCTTATCAATCTATGTTGAAGAAAGCATTTGGGGGCTTTAGAGTACTGGCAACCAATAATAAGTTTACCATTTACGTTTGCGTCAAAAAGCACGCGAGATAAATTCGAAAACAACAAGCGAGAGTATGATGAGATTAAAACAGATTTTAACGATCTTTTTAGTGGCAATAATGACGGCCGGTTGTGCAAGTCAGTTCGAAAAGCCGTTTCAATTTAATCCAGGACAAATAAAACCAACGTTATTGATGAGTATCGCTAACATAAATGTCAATGACCTGCGTACTCAAAAAGCATTGGCTAAAGTAAATAGTGAATACTCAATGCCAGTTGAAGACATCGCAGTGTACTTGAAGCCATGGATACAGGAGTCTATCAAAACTAACCCTAACGCTCGCAAAGCTCTGACTTTTGATATTCTAACCGCAGCCTCGTACGTCAAACAGTACTCTATGTCTTTTGAAGCTGAGTCAGTCATGGAATGGCAAGTAAAAATAGAAAACCCAAGATTTAGTTGGGTAAAAACCTATCAAACAGGTATTAATCAATCTGGCCCAATGTTACTAGACCAAGAAGAAGTGACGGCCAATTTAAATACAATGGCGACTACCCTACTACAACGTACATTAGCCGATCCTGAATTTCAAAAAGCGTTAAGCCAGTAGGTAGTGACTATGATTGAACATTCAATACTTAAACGAGCTATTAACGCTATCTACGCTCTTACATTTTTGTGTTTTGCTATTACCGCGCAGGCACTAGAGCAGCCAAGAGGTGAGTACATACAGCCTGACAACTTGTTTCCAAAGGTTAAAATGGTGACCACACTTGGCGAAATGATCATCGAATTGGATCGTAGCAGGGCGCCATTAACTGTGGATAACTTTTTAAGTTATGTCGCAGCTAAGCGATACGACAATACAATTTTTCACCGCTTAGAACCAGAATTTGTTCTTCAAGGTGGCGGCTACTATAGCGATGGCGATTCGATAAAAGAATTTGAACAAATTTTTAACGAGTCGGGAAATGGATTGAAAAATGATCAGGGGACCATTGCTATGGCCCGTCAGTTAAGCCCTCACACGGCAACGAGCCAGTTTTTCTTCAACCTTGTGGATAACGATAGTTTAAACCCAGGCAGAAATTGGGGCTATACCGTTTTTGGTTATATTTTTGAAGGAGATGAGGTGCTTGAAAAAGCTCAAGAAATTGGCGGCGACTACTCGGAGGAGCATGGCTGGCCTACCTTTCCGAAAAAAGAAATCAAAATAATTTCAGTTGAAATTTTGCCGGAAGAATAATTTGTGCCTATACTCAGTTGGACTTAGCAAATAAAGAGGTTTTGCTAAGAGCGTGCCCTTTAATAATACAAATAACAAATATAGGGGGATAAAGTGGTAAACGCACAACGATTTATCCACAACAAAGCTGGTCAACTAAGTCATTATGCACACGCGTTATTGGATGGAGAGATTCAAGATACCGAAGTTGACTTGTACTGTTGGGATACATTAGAGGAGTGGTCTCAGCTTAGCCAAAAAAGTGCTCCGCTAACTAAGTTAGAAAGCGCATTTTGGTACTTGCTACATCAAATTACATTTTGGAGCTCTAGCGAAATTCGTACGAGTGAAAAATTGCAATCTGAAATGGCCTCTTGCATCTCATATCTGCAAGGTTACGGAAGATTCCCTGAGTTTTGTTCAGGAATTCGACCATAACACTTGATATTAGATCAAAACTTTTAAACAATCGGCCTATTCAATCTCGAATAGGCCGGTCGTTTGATTCTTAATTCATTATCCTTCAACAAGTTTTTTAAATCATTTTCCGTATACACTGAAGGCCCTGTCCTGCGTTTATTTGGTTTAGGAATTGCTGCTGGCTTACCTATAATGCTGGTCTTCTCGTCTCTGTCGTTTTGGCTACGAGAAGCAGGTGTAGAACGCAGTACCATCGGCTTTTTTAGCTGGGTGACGTTGGCTTATGCCTTCAAGTGGATATGGGCGCCAGCGGTTGACCAACTAACTATACCTTTCCTAAGTAAAACACTCGGACGCCGTAAAAGCTGGCTCTATTTGGTTCAAGTTTTACTTGCCTGTGCGATATTGGGAATGGCACTTACTGATCCAAGTACGCACTTGTATTACATGGCCTTGGCTGCGGTTGCCGTTGCGTTTTTGTCCGCGACACAAGATATTCTTATCGATGCGTTCAGAATTGAGTCCGGAACAGATCGCCAACAAGCAGCGATGGCAGCTTCATACATGATTGGATATCGACTTGCTATGATTGTGGCTACCGCCGGAGTCTTATATATCACTGCTATATCTGAATCTTGGTTTGATGGCTCAGCTTCTGACTATACGTACGGAGCTTGGCAGTTTAGCTATTTTTGTATGGCGACACTTATGCTTGGGTTATCATTTTTAACCCTATTGTCTCCCGAACCGTCCGTTATTAATCAAACAGAAAGCTCAAACTCCTTAAAGGACTCGGAGTCTGGTGTTGAGACGTTTAAATCTAACGCCCCCTTATTAAAATGGCTTTCAAAAGTAAAAACTGGATTTGTCGACCCAGTTGTAGACTTATTAACCCGCTATCGCTCACATGCACTAATACTCATCGTGCTTATTGCAACCTACCGCATATCCGATGTTGTTATGGGTGTCATGGCAAATGTGTTTTATGTCGATATGGGATACAGTAAAGAGGAAATAGCGTCAGTATCTAAAGTATTTGGCGTGATTATGACCTTAGTAGGTGCATTCGTGGCCGGAGGCTTGATCAATCGCTTTGGTATATTACCAATTCTGCTAGCCGGTGCACTTCTCTCAGCACTCACTAACCTTTTATTCGTGGCGTTAAGTTTGGCAGGTCACGACCTTCATCTGCTTATTATGGTTATTTCTGTTGATAACTTGAGTGCTGGCATAGCGATGGCCGCATTAATTGCATTTTTAAGCAGTCTTACCAAAAAAGAGTTTACTGCGACTCAATATGCTTGGTTAAGTAGTGCGATGATTGTTTTACCTAAGTCTATAGGTGGCTTTTCTGGGGTAATGTTAGAAAAACTTGGTTACACTTGGTTCTTTAGCACAACCGCGTTAATTGGAATCCCTGCCATCCTGTGCCTATTAATTCTCATCAAACAAAAATGGCACGCCTAAGCGTGCCATTTCAAATAAATTCTTTCATATCTGTTGCGATAAGTATTAGCAACACGAATACATTTTATTGAACTATCTACTGAGTGATGATTTTTAGACCTTCTAGAGGGTCTATTTCAAGTGCTCTGCAGTATCTCACGTATTCTATAATGTCTAAACGTCGCTCTTGGTTTTCTACTTTTCCGACAAACGAATGCGGTGTACCAATTATTTGCGACAAAGTGCGCATAGTGTGGCCTTTTTCTTTGCGCTTTTCTTTTAGCCACGCCATTAATACTTTATTCTCATCAGATGAAACACTACCGTTCATCATAATTTGTTACTCCCACTTTACTCCCAGTTAAAATAGTTGACACTCCCACATCAACTTAGACATTAATACCATAGAGAAATTAGTTGGGCAACAATCTGTTAATGTTTACTAACACTTTTCTTAATTGTCTGTTTTATAGGAACTTTTCACACCTTATGTATATTTTTCGTGTTGATTTTTTAAACAGCTGAAAAATAAACTAAATTCGGGGGATTTTCTCGACTTTTAGAGCCAAAACAGGCATCCTTGTCGCCACTTATTTCTGCACCTAATTCCCCTTATACAGCCTATGTTTAATCGCCCTGAGTTAAAGTCAACATTAAAGCTGGCATGGCCAATCTCACTGCAAAGTATGCTTGTTACTTTGTTGAGTATGATCGATGTCATGATGGTCAGTCACTTAGGTGATGAAGCGATTGCTGCAGTGGGTCTTGGTAACAGGGTAATGTTTGTCGTGATGGTAATCGTCATGGGTCTGAGCTGGGGTGTTGGGATATTGTCGGCGCAATATCACGGTGCAGGTTTAGCAGAGAAGATCCGCGGCAGCATTCTAATAGGCATATGTTATGGTATTATCGCCCTAGTCCCAGTTATTGTCGCTTCATTCTATCTTTCTGATGATGTCTTAAACCTCGGCACTCTTGATCCGCAAGTTATCGCACTAGGTGAAACCTACCTTTGGATCACAATGCCCAGCATGCTGTTTGTTGCTGTTATCCAGGTGTTCGAAAATGCACTTCGCAGTATCAACCAAGTTAAACTACCTCTCGTATTTAGTGCCGTATCTATAGTCCTAAATGTCATTTTGAACTACTGGTTAATCAATGGTGGTTTAGGTATTCCCGCTCTTGGTGTGACCGGTGCCGCGTATGCGACGACGATTTCCCGCGCCTTCCAAATGGTAATACTATTGTGGTTCTTACAACATAGTAAGCACCTACTCTCGATTTCAATCACTGACTTTAGGCTCATTAAACATCGACCTCAGTGGTTCAAGTTACTCAATTTAGTGTTACCAATGATGTTTAGCTTTGGCATTTGGTCTTTGGGTTCATTCACTTACCAACTGATTTTTGGCCGTATGGGAACGACCGAACTCGCGGTCATCAGTATGTTATTGCCAGTAGAAGGTATTTTCTTATCTATTTTCTTTGGTATTGCCTCAGCATGCTCAATTGTGGTCGGTCAGCATTTAGGCGCCAACCGAATCGATGACGCATGGCTGACAGCCAAAATATTCTCTGGATTAGGACCTGTTGTTGCTATCGTATTAGGTGGCTTGCTAATTATATTCAGTGACTGGGTACTTGCTCCATATCAAGGAGTGTCTGCAGAGACCATGGCTCTAGCCAAAACAATTTTCATCGTCATTGGTGGCTGCGCATGGCTCAAAGTTATCAATATGACATTGGCAATGGGTATTTTGCGCGCCGGAGGAGACAACCGATTTTGTCTACTTACGGACACTATTTGTATGTGGTTTATCAGTATTCCGCTTGTTTGGCTTGCCGCCTTTTACTGGGAACTCGCATTTGTATGGGTTGTGCTAGTCATGTACTCAGAAGAAATCTGCAAAACATTCATGTTTGGCGTGCGAGTCAAAAACAAACGCTGGATGCGTAATTTGACTGACTCATAGTGAATCAATTTTGATCTAACTAAAAGAATACATTAGAGTAAATCTTATTACGGAAACCATTTATTCACTAGGAAACAACATGGAATCTCAGCAATTATTACTCGCCATTGGTAACTTTGCACTTTACTTCGGTATTAGCATTGTCTTTTTACTTGTCTTCAAGTTTCTCTATGCCCTAGTCACTCCACATGACGAATGGAAACTAATCAAAGAGAACCAAAACGTCTCAGCGGCGGTTGGTTTTGGCGGTGCGCTAGTCGGTTTTGCTTTGGCGTTGGCCAGCGCAGCGACTCACTCAGTTTCACTTCTCGACTTCGCCATTTGGGGCGTCATTGCCTTAATCGCTCAGTGTTTGGCTTTTGCCATTATTCGTTTTGGCTTTATGCCAAGAATTGTCGAGCGTATTGAGAAAGACGAAATGAGTGCAGGTATCATGTTAGGTGCGATGAATATTGCAATAGGCCTATTAAATGCAGCCTGCATGACGTACTAAGGAGCCTGATATGAAGCGCAGCAAGGCGATTTTTTTAACTCCTTTTTCAATTGGTATTTCTGGATTTTTACTCACTGGCTGTGGTGATGATCGAGTCGATACCTATGTTGCCAATTCAGTTGACGATTGTGTCAGCAACACCTCTTTAGACTTCGAACAGTGCTCTATCGCTTATCAAGATGCGATGGAACAAGCTCAGCAGACGGCACCGCAGTTTTTCTCTGAACAAGACTGTGAATACGAATTTGGTATTGGCAGTTGTTATGAAGATGAAGACAACAATAGCTTCTTCCCTCTAATGGCTGGTTACTTAATTGCTGACAAGCTATTTGATAAAAAGAAAAAGCGCTACAAAGGCTATTACACGCCCATATTCGCCTACAAAAAGCCAGGTTCTCGACTCTATAACAATTACATGTTTGCCAATGGTAGAAGTTTAGGCTCGATGAGCAAAAGCAATTACAAACTATCATCTAACACCTTAAACCAAAAACCCAAATTCGGAAAAACCGTTTCTCGTGGCGGATTTGGGCAAGTCGCCAGACAAAAAGAAGCAATTGCGCGACAAAAGTCTCGTAGAAGCAGCTCTCGTAGTTGGGGTGGTTAATTTTGTTGCCTCTTTTTAGAAGTTTAAGGTGTGAATATTTAGGCGAACACGAAAGAGGCAGGAATTTTACAGGGATTGTATGCAACGGCAATAAATCTGTTCTAGTGTCCATCAAAGGTGTCCAGTGTTAAGACTTGATATACCACCACGTGAAAACTGGCAGGCCCTTGCCGATAAAATGGGGTTTAAATTTCATACCATGTACGGCGAACCATACTGGGATGAAAGCGCATTTTATCAATTTAACTTACAGCAAATCGAAACCGACTTAGAAGCCCCTACTGAAGAAATTCATCAAATGTGCCTTGATGTCGTAAACCGTGTGGTTCATGACGAAAAGTTACTAAAAGATTTCTGTATTCCAGAGTTATATTGGGAACGGATCAGAGACTCGTGGGTCGCTCAAGAGCCCAGTCTTTACTCTCGTCTTGATTTTGCCTATGACGGCAAAAGCCCAGCCAAGCTCTATGAGAATAATGCTGATACACCCACCTCGGTTTATGAAACGGGTTTTTGGCAATGGCTGTGGTTACAACACAATGTAGATAGCGGTCAACTATCGCGACATGCGGATCAGTTCAATAGTCTCCAAGAAAAGCTGATACAGCGTTTTAGACAACTTTTATTCAATCATCCAGGTCAAGTACTGCACTTTTCGTGCTGCAAAGGCACAGAAGAAGACAGAGGGACAGTTCAATACCTTCAAGATTGCGCGAGTGCAGCCGGGGTACCAAACAAGTTTGTTTATATTGAAGATATTGGTCGCACCGAACTCGACCAACTTACCGACTTGGACGATCAAATCATTACTTGGATGTTTAAGCTTTATCCGTGGGAGTTTATCTTTAATGAAGAGTTTGGAAACGTAATTAACAGTAACAATGCACCTGACTGGCTCGAGCCGCCCTGGAAGGCCGTATTATCTAATAAAGCCTTGCTACCAATGCTTTGGCGACATTTTCCCAATCACCCAAATTTGCTACCGGCCTATTTTGAGCACGAACTTGATAACAAATTTAAACATAATGAGTGGGTTAAAAAGCCGATTTTTTCTCGAGAAGGCGCTAATATAAGCTTTATTGATTCCAAACAAGAAGTCCCCATGTCTGATGGCCCTTATGGCCAAGAAGGTTATATTTATCAGGCCAAGCACCTTTTACCTAAGTACGGTCCAAACCATACGTTAATAGGGAGTTGGTTAGTTAATGATAAAGCAGCGGGTATTTCTTTACGTGAAGATGTTCAGCCGATAACACAAGACTTAAGTCGGTTTATTCCACACATAATTTTAGGTTAATAAGGAAAACGATATGAAGGCTATTTACAAAACGGCATTGAGCCTAGCGGTAATTTCGACTTTGGCAGCCTGTAGCTCTTCACCGAGCAATGAGGCCTTAAATGAGAATATTCCTGATTGGGTACTTAATCCATCGATAGAAAACGGCATAGCACATTCTGAGTGCGTTCCTAGCAGTAATAATATGTCAATCGATAAAGCTCAAGCGATAGCACTTGCTCGCGTTGGCTTGGCTCAACAAATCAGTACGAAAGTGAAAGCATTAGACAAAACCTTTCAGGAACGCGTCGATGTTGGCGATGAGACAGTAACTGGCTCAACCTTCTCGTCAGTATCAAAGCAGCTAACCAATCAAATGTTAGTTGGTGCTCAACCAGTAAAAACGAGTTACGCTAACTTTAACGGCAAAAATCAGTTATGTGTAATGACGGCTTTAACACCACAAAAGACCAAAGACTTATTTGATAAGCTTGTCAGCGCCTCTGAGCGTAAGTTAAGCCC
>NZ_CEYNSH010000013.1:60360-61818 GCF_982872775.1 Psychrosphaera sp.
AGGCCCTTTAAGAATAGCTGAGTAACTTGCCTACAAGTCCCACGCAGCACTAACACCAAGAGCAATCGAAGTCGTTGTTGCCTCAGGTACTGTCACAACTTTTGTCTTTTCTACACCACCTTGTGTAAATGACGATGGGCCAACAGATTCACTATCTCGTTCAGTTATTTGTAAGTTAGCATACACACCCACATTGAGTCCTTCTGAGACTTGGTAGGTTGAGCGCATTTCCGCCATTACAGTGAACTTACCGGTATCGTTAAACTCTAGCTCAGGGCTATCAGAGTTAATAATGTGACTCCATGCCGTTAATCCCGCCACCAGTTTTGCTGAGTGATGGAGTTTAGACGACTTCAGTGCGCCACTCTCAAAAGCAAGACCAGCCATGACATTGAAGTTAGAGATAATCTCTTCTGTTTGTTTAACCATGACACACTTTGTTTGGCCTTCATTTACAACACATTCGTCTTCATAATCCTGCGTTTGGGTCAATACCGAAGGGAAGTAGAACTCATTGCGCTTAAATTGGTGTAATTGGAATTCTGCACCGACAACTGCACGCCAGTGAGGATTAAGTTTGTAATGTACTAGACCCATTGTGCTAGCGTCCGTAAAGCTTAAGGAGTTTTCTTGTACTGCCGCCTCTCCTTCTTGAACCCCCGGTAAATCAATATCTAAATACCAAGTTTCTTTATCGTATTCAGGTGCAAAAGTCGCGGTCGAATCAATCGAGAAGTCATATTTGGAATTAACGGTAAACAAGCCACCAGAGCGAATATTTAAGCTCGCTACTGACCCCTCTGTACGAAGCTTGAATGGAATATCCAACCCTTCGATAACATCAGTTTGTCTTTCTTCATAATCTATATTTTGAATTCCAAACGAAAAATATGAATATCCCCAGTCATTGTGTTTTTCAATTGAGTTTTGGCTGTCATTTGCAAGTACACCTTGGGTAAAAAAGCCACTTAGTAACAATGAAGTAAGCGCTGCAAATTTTGATTTGTTAACTCGCATTTTCTAATTATTTCCATTCATAGAGTAATCGTTATTACATTGAAAAAAGAAAGGCCACATAAAGTGGCCTTTATTAATTCACATTAAATTTTACATTCTTTGTGCTTGTCTACGTGATGTAGCTGTTGCTGCATCACCGTCTGCACTCGATGTCGAAGTGAAAATATTTACCTCTGAGTCAAATGACTCTTCAACTAACACTTCATCTGTAGTTAGGTCAGTGACCTTGATTTCATCAATAGCAACATCACCGCCATTAAAGCTCAGTACAGCTTTAAAGCCTTGGTTCTCAAAACCTGCAACGCCAGTTAAGTACTTCCAGCTTGCTTGAGTTGGGTCCATGAACAAGTCCCGCTCTAACGTTTTGATCACAACACCATCAGAGTTAATAATATTTAACGTTAAGGTAGTTACATCATCGCTGAATTCATCAGCTGTACC
>NZ_CEYNSH010000013.1:61918-73368 GCF_982872775.1 Psychrosphaera sp.
ACTGGTGTCCATGTCCAAGTTTGACCAGCAAACTCGTAGTTTTCACCAGCTTCAGCACCCGCAAAGCTTTCATAGTCACATTCCGATACTTCGTCAGTGCGAGGGAATGAACATAAACCAGCCAAGTCAATAAGGCCATCATCGTTTAAATCAGATGCGTAAAAACCACCTTGCCAAATTGTATTATTAAAATTCACTTCGGCTAATTCACCGGTAGTTTCTTCTACAAAATAGCCACTGATATAAGTGAGATTTCTGTCGATTTCAGCACGAACACCTGACTCATATTCCCAGCCTTGACCCGTATAGTCGTAACTATTGTTCCAGTCGATCACATTCCCATTGTCATCATACCAATCCCAAACACCGTCTACCTCTTGCCAGTAAAACTTAACACCTGAGCTAGCGTCAGTGTAAAAGTCAGGAGATTCAACGAGAACCTCGCCGTTTGAAACTGGGTTTAATGGGTCTGCGCCAATTTCGGTTAAAGTATATTGGCCTGTACCGTCATTTTGATAAACCCAACGGTCCGCGTAAAGAACGCCATTACTCGCTTTAACGTGATCTGGTACTCGTACATAGTTCACAGCCGCTGAGTCTGAGAAATCAACAAAGTATTGATGATCTGTCGTCGCGTCACCCTCAGCCTTAGTAACTGCATATGCTTTTATTGTGCTTTTATCTTCTTGATAAATTGCATACCAGTTAGGATCATTAAACCAATGACGTTTAATTGCGTGAGTCAAATCGCGTGTTACTTCAAAATCATCTTGGTATTCCCAAACTACACTGCTATCAGATGCGTCTGTCGGGTTACTCGTTACATTGTTCCAATCAACCTCATGTGAATCAGACAACTTGAATTCAGTTCTGAACTTAGCTGCAGATTGTGTTGAATATTCAACTTTCACATTAAGTGGATAACCCATAGTAGCTAAATCAATGCTCTGCTCTTGTTGGAACTCACCTTGTGCATATTTACCAATGTTACCGTCTGTTACATTGTCCAACGCGCCAATAAAGGTGTTGTACCATCCTTCTGCTGGAACCGTGGTCCAATCCCAAACTAAGCTAGAACCACCCGAAATCAACTGGAAGCCTTCAATGTCCGTTGCATCTTCTGAGAGAGTAATACGATAAGGAGTTGCTTCTGCCAGAGGGTCTGTCGTTATATTTCGTTGACCGGTATTTGGATCAATACTTTCTAAGTCGGTATCAAAAATCATGTGCATAGTGCGGTTTAACCATAATTTCATAGTTAGTGGCACTTCTGTTGTCACTTCAGTACCAGCTTCATCTATTGTTACAGACTCTACTTTTGTACCAGCTTCAATAGACTCATGATTCATGTATTTAGAAAACTCAATACTTGCCGTATTTAAGTTCTCTTGATTAGTGAAGTATTTGACCACTTTAGGGGTATTACCGGTAAAGATATCACCCGCTTGACCACCACGAAGCACAGTCATGTCTTCAATACGACCAGAGTCGTTCAGCACTGACGCTGTTGCAGTGATATTTAAGAATTCATCTTCTGACAAACCTTGTTTCATTGCAATTAGGCTTATACGTCCAGAAACTGACTGGCTTGAAGATTTATCAAATCCAGTAAAGACTAAATCATCACCAGATACTTTCCAGTTATAGATTTCGTAACGCTGAACCCAATCTTCATCCTCTAGAATGTCCACACGTTTTCCATCTGCTAAACGAACTGCACGGATAACTGAACGGCCCCCTCTAACAGGGTCCTCCTGATCTTCAATGTAATAAGCAAAGCCTTTAGCGATTTGAATATCTCGGAAACCGTTGTCAAAATAAGTCCAAAAGTCCCCAAATTCATCACCAATGATAAACTCTACGTAGGTCGCTTCACTATAAGGCAACATACGCTTAAGTTTAGCTACGTATAACCAAGAGCTTGTCGTTTCAAGATATCGCTCTTCGACAAACAGGCCGTACATAGAACCATCATCACCCAGGATGACTCGCCTTGGCGCTATGTTCCAATCGTTATCAGAGAACAAAGCTGTATCAAGTTCTAAAATATAACGACCTGCACCATCAACTACAGGTTGAACGAACTGGATACCTTTCTGCGAATAGTAACCTTCAGAATAAATAAGTGTATTGCCATCGTCTTTTGCAAAGAAGAAGTCACCCCATGGTATGGAATCTTCCAGCTCAAAAGTTTCAGGGCTATCACCAGACACATTCTTAACAAGACGTAACGATGTTCCACCATTACCAAGAATGTCACTAGCAACATACGTAACGGTATCGTTTGGCAATGACATAAATGACGTTAGATAAAGGTTATCTGGAGTCAGGTATTTGCCTTCCCCCTCTGTACTAACTTTTCTAAGTCGTTTCGTAACACTGTTTGTTCCAGGTGCTGTTACATAGTCGACGTTCACCCAGTCAACATCACCATTTTCGTTAGTTTGTGGATCAAACTCGATTTCTTGAGCGATGAATAATACATTGCCATTTTCATCAATTTGGAGAGGTTTACGTTTTTGGTCACTCATACTCTTACGATAAGATTCGTCAATTGATGTAGCCAGCATATTTTTCTCGACACATGACCAATCGCCTGTCGCAACATCAACTTTAAAGATGCCACACTCACCAGCGGCATACATAAACCTCGCACTGTAATATATGTCATAGTCGTCAACCGCAAAAAACAACCAATCTTTATACTCTACCGTTTCTTCAGACAGCGCGTCGTTTTCATCAGCAGGAGTAACAACCTTCTCTTGCCAAACGACAGAATAAGAAATTTTTACGTCGTAATCTGAGTCTACGGCAAATTGCAAGTCACCATTTTCATCGATGATGAATAAATTGGAAGATGAAGATTCAGCTGCCTGCGCCGCAGCTTCTTTTGTCATGCCGCTAGCCATCAAGTCTGCAAACTTTGACTTTTTAGAAACTTTTGAAGAATCGTCGTGGAAAACAAAGGTGTTAAGCTTACGACCATTGCTCATCGCTTCAACTTTACCAGAGAAGCCAGAGTCATCAGCTTTTGTCGCAGGCTTCTCTGTTGTAACAACCGTTACCGCACCTGAAAGGTTAAATTTGACTGAACCTGTGTTTCCGTTCGAGCCACCATTTCCAGAAGTAGGCTCTGCAGCGCATTCACCCTCTGAATTAAGATTAGCAATGCTGGCATCATTTGGTGCACAGTCAGCATTGTCGCCGACACCGTCACCATCTGAGTCTTTTTGCTCATTCGGGTCATTAGGAAAGTCATCTTGGTTGTCTGGCGTGCCGTCGTTGTCTGAGTCCGGTTGCGTGGTGCCTGTGCCACCACCATTTCCGCCGTTGCCGCCATTTCCACCGGAGTCACCTCCGCCGCCGCCACAGGCAGTTAGTGTCAAAGCACTTGAGACCGCCAGTAGTTGAAGTAAAGATTTGATATTCATATAAGCTCCTTTATCAATCTTTATTTAATGTAAGGAGCGTAGAATTTATTTGATTTATTATCATCCACGTCTCCCTGTGTACTGTCCAATATAAAATCTTACCAATAATATAAACAAAAACCCCAATAGCAAAGTTTCTATTGAGGTTATTTTGAAAATGTTTTGTTACTTTTTGTAATTATTTGCCAGTTATTTCTATAACCTCTTGTTTTAACTTAGTTAAGCAAAAGCTATGAACTTTAGAGCGGGATCCCTCACCAATTGCTTTTGGTGGGACTAATATCTCTTTGGCCAAAATGTCAGACTCGAGAACGTCTTCTAGTCCGGCTCTAATTTCACTTAACGTCTTATCTAAATTATTCTCAAAGTTAGGCCTTTTACGAATCGTATGACCTAACTCTATGAGGCGATAGAAATATTTTTGCGCCAACAACAAAAACTCTTCAGGTAACGGCTTATTTGAGCTTAATTTGCAGTCTGGGTTCGCTAAACAATAGTCGACGAGTGCGCTATAGAAACAAAGCGGTTTATTAGAAAGTTCAGTTGTTTTGTTTGTTTTAGGGTTAACCAACACTTTGTTCTTGAGATCGATTGTTAATAACAATGGGCTGTTTATGATTTCATCAGGAACAATCGTTATTGCGGCCTTGGCATTTTGTCTTAGATAAATCACCGCAGCAAATCCCGCCGCCAACAATAAATTAAGAAAAGTAAAACCATGCCAATCCAACCCTTCATTGGCCTCAAACACAACGTATACGTCTTGGCCAACTGTGGTCAGCACTTCATAGAACTCATTGTCATTGGGTTGGTAATTAGTGATTTGCTTAACACTGTAGGGCCAACCTTGAGCGGCCATTGACTTGTTTAGTCCAGTAACATAAGCGTGAACTTCTTCCTGATTGCCTACTTCATTAATCCAATCTCTATCGAGGGGTATGGTCGGTAAGTCCAAAGCGACTCGTTTAACGACTTGAGTTTTCACTTTTTCCAGATACTTCTCATGAACCTTCATAACACTAAAGGAATAAACTATATGAAGGACAAACAGGCTAATAAAAAAGCCTGATAGTACTTTTAATGTCTTTTTGTCGACGACTTCTTTTAATTCGTTTAACCGATTCATTGTATCCCTCTAGCACTATACTGAGTCGTTAACTCATCGTCGGAGCAATACGCAGCCGGGACTAGTTGCAGGCTTTTGTAATAACTTGAAGACTGCTGAGATGCAAACTCGGCTAAAAACTGTCTCGCTGCACAGAACAAATCATCGTTTTGCCTAGCAAGCTTCAAGTACCAAGCTGTACCAGAAACGCTATCAGCAATGCTGACTGCATAGTTTTTTGAAAACTGTTTCGCGTCTTCTTCTTTCCAAAACGACGCAATGATATCGACCTTACCAGAAATTAACAGCTCTCTTAATTCACCGTGAGAGCTCGCATAAACTATATCCATTTTAGACAGCGACAAACCGAGCTGAGTCAATAATTTTTTAGGTAAAATGTGGCCACTTCTACTCGTCGGATAAACAACTAATCCAATGGTTTTATCTAGTAGATATTCTTTTGTTAGTTGGGGCTTTTCGGTAAGAGCGATAAGATAAGATTGATAGTTTGGGTAAAAGGCGACTTTTCGGTATCCGTGAGTAAGTTCTGCTTTCAGCGCTGACATAATATTTTCTTTAACTAACGCTAAGTCCGCTTTACCGTTTCCTAACATACTAATTGTATTCGCATCGCTTACGCCCCAAAATGAGGATACGGTACCGAACTGTCGATTAACGACATCATTCTTGCAAACAATACTATTAAGCAACCTCGAATTGGTTTCACCGCCACTATATATAACAAACGAGCGAACATTGCTTTGCGATAATGTCTGACATTCTGTAGTAGGGTCAATAACCGGTGGCAAAGCAACCACTTCCGTTTCTTCGTGAAGTTGACCCAATCCCCAAACAAAAATGCAAAGCAACATCAATAATGTCACCAACCAACTGTTGTGCAGTTTTGCAAAAAACACGTGCATTATAAAAAATCTCCTAAGCCACATCTTAATGCGGATAATTTATTCTATCTTTATTTACTTATTGTTTTAAGTAATTTTACTTATTAATTATAAACCACTGTTTTTAAACAAATATTAATATGTAATTATGAATCCCCACAATTACTTCCTGCGTTGTGAAATCTATGGATAATACGCATCGTTCCTAGATGGTAGTCCAAATTAATTGCCTCCCATCAATACAAATAACGACAAACGAATGTTGGAAATTAAATAATGAAGCTTTATAAGTCTCCGCTGATTGGTCTCATAATATCCATTTTGCTTTTGACGGTCTCAACCAATGTAAACGCATATGGCCAAAATGGTCATCGCGTTGTAGGTCAAATTGCGGAATGGCACCTAACGCCAACGACAAAAAGAGCGGTTCTGGGTTTACTCAGCGGAGACTTATTGCCTGAAGTAACAACTTGGGCAGACGAAATGCGTTCTTCGCCAGATAAAGCATGGCGCAAACGTGGCAAATGGCATTATATCAGCCTGAACACGATGGACGATTTTAAACCTGACAATTATGACGGTGAAGTTAAAGACATTTACACCGCCATCCGCAAGTCGATCGACGTTCTTCGCACTCCTGATGCCTCCTCTCAACAAAAAGAGTTTTACCTCCGCTTTCTTACGCACCTAATTGGTGATTTACATATGCCTTTGCACGTAGGTCGTGCAGAAGACAAAGGCGGCAACACTATTAAAGTAAAATTCTTTGGCCGTGACATGAACCTTCACTCATTGTGGGATACGCACTTGATTGAAAACCAAAATTTATCATTTACCGAATTTGCAAAATTCATTAACACAAATGAAACAAAAGAAGTGTCTAATATGCTCAGCACACAAATCCGCGATTGGGTTGGCGAGTCTTTTGAACTTCGCCATGATGTGTACGATATTAAAGACGGTGACTTTAGTTATAACTATGTCTACCAGCACATGCCAACCGCAAAAGGCCAATTATTAAAAGCCGGTGTGCGTCTTGCAGGGGTTTTGAACGCGATTTTCGATCCGCAAGCAAAAGCGGGTTTTAACGCGGTTGAATTACCTAAAAAGATTTAAAAATAATTACAATAATTTAAACAACTTTAACAATTTAAATTTAACTTAAAAAACAACCAGGAAAAGACAATGAAAAATGTCATCAAACGCAGCGCACTATGCTTAGCAATTACTGCAGCATTAGGCGTAGCAAACGTTCAAGCTGCAGAAACTTCTACAGCGGTTCGTGGTAAGATTGAAACTGTTGCAGGCCAATCGGTTACTGACGCAAAAATCACGCTTATTCACTTACCTTCAGGTACTGTTAAAGAAGTTAACGTAAACGAGTCTGGCGAATACCGTGCACGTGGTTTACGTGTTGGTGGTCCATACAACATCATGATCACTTCTGACGGTTATGAAGCAAAAGTTTACGAAAACGTTTACCTTGAACTAAACGACACTCTTGACCTATCAGCTAAGCTTGCAACTAGCAGCAGCATGGAAAAGATTGTTGTTACAGGTTCTGCTGATTACTTTGCGAACTCAGGTTCTAGCTCTGTATTCACAGCTGATGACATTCGTAAAGCGGCAACAGTTAGCCGTGACTTAAAAGACATCGTTCGTGCTAACCCACTAGCGGTTGTTGATGCGTCTGGTACTCAATTATCAGTTGCTGGTTCAAACCCTAAATACAACTCACTAACTGTTGACGGTGTAGGCGTAAACGATACGTTTGGTCTAAACTCAAACGGTTACCCAGCTCAACGTCCACCTGTTTCTCTAAACGCAGTTGACCAAGTTAGCATCGAATATGCACCATTTAATGCTCGTGCATCTAAGTTCTCCGGTGGTGTTGTAAACGTAGTTACAAAATCTGGTACTAACGACTTCTCTGGTGGCGTATTCTTTGAAACTGTTCCATTTAACGGTGGCGTAACAGACGAAAAGAACTTCGACAGCTGGTCTCAAGAATACGAGACAGTTGAATACACAAAAGAAGACTTAGAAAACAATGAAACAACATTTGGTGCTCACTTAGGTGGCGCATTAATCCAAGACGAATTATTCTTCTTTGCTTCATACGAAGAGTGGGAAAAAGACGTAATCTCTACTTACAACCCACGTACCCTTGAAGGTCACAACGTTTCTACTCAAGAAGTACAACAAGTGCTAAATGCATTATCTGGTACTTATGGTATATCTGACGATTTCGGTTCAGCTCCTGCGCCAGATAGCGACAAAAAGCTTCTAGTTAAACTAGACTGGAACATTAGCGATGATCACCGTGCTGACTTAACAATCAGCTCACAAGAAAACGCTGCAGCTCGCAATTACACTGACAGCGATAGAACTGTTAACCTTGCATCAAACGCTTGGTCACAAGATTCTGATACGTTTATCGTTACTGGTCACGTTTTCTCTGACTGGAATGCTGACTTCTCAACTGAATTAAACATTGCTTATAAAGACTACGAGCAGGCATCAAACACTTCATCGAACCTTGGTGAAATTTCTGTACGTACTGGCGGTGGCAGCATAGTTGCAGGTCAGGACCAAAACCGTCACGGCAACGTTTTACGTAACGAAACATTATCATTTGGTTTCCACGGTCTTTACTTAGTTGACGATTACGAATACAAGTTTGGTTTAGAAATCGACAACGTAGAAAACTTCAACCTATATGCTCGTCACGCAGCAGGTACTTGGTCATTTGATTCAATTGAAGACTTTGAAAATAAAGCTCCAAGCTCGGTAAGCTATGATAATGCGTTTACCAACGACATGAATGACTTAGCTTACTCAGTTGATACGACACAGATCGCATTATATGGTGAAGTGAATACTGAATTGACTGACGATGTTGTTGTTACTGCAGGTGTTCGCTATGAGCGATTAACAGTTGATGGTAAGCCAACACTTAACCAAAACTACCTTGCTGAATATGGCGTAGACAACCAAGAAAATTTAGATGGTTTAGATATTTTCTTACCACGTATCGGTGTTGAGTGGACAGTAAACGACGACTTAACAGTTCGTGGTGGCGTCGGTCGCTTCGCTGGTGGTATGCCTCTAGTTTGGGTATCAAACGCATACACAAATGATGGTGTAACTCTAGTTGCAGCACCAAGTGATGCAAAGGAAAGAGCAATAAGTAATCCAAATAACGTAGTGTTTGATAGAGTACCTGGCGTACTTCAAAACTCTTTAGTTTCTGGAGACGGTAATACAAATACAATCGCAAAAGATTTCGAAGCCCCATCTGATTGGCGTTACCAAGTTTCAGCGGACTACACGTTCGATATCCCAGGAATTGGCGATAACTTCCAGTGGTTTACAGAATTTACTTATGTAGAACGTGAAAACTACCAATACTGGATTGACGAGGCACGTGTTGACAATGGCAAGCGTTTAGCTGATGGCGAACGTATTGTTTGGGACAACCGTTGGGACAATACTGACCGTTATGACCTACAAATGGTTAATATCGACGATGGTGGCACAAGCCGTATCTTCACAACAGCGTTAAACAAGAAGTTTGATAATGGCGTTAACCTAAATATGTCGTACACAAACCAAAACGTTGATGAAGTTAATCCTGGTACAAGTTCAACTGCAACTTCTAACTTCCAGTACGAAGTGACAACTAACCGTAACACTCCTGAAATGGGTCGTGCATACTACGAAGTTGAACATCGCTTTGTTCTTAACTTAGGTTATGACACAGAGTTCTTCGAAGGTTACGAAACATCATTCAACCTATTCTACGAGCGTAAGTCTGGCCGTCCATTCTCTTACACTCTAGGGTTCCATGAAGATCGTGATTTAGGTGACCAATCTCGCTTCTACAAAGCGGATACTTACCTTCCAAGACTTCCATCAGGTCCTAATGATGCGGCGTTTGACTTCTCACGTGTAAGCTACGAAGAAACATTAGCAGTAATGGAAGAAGCAGGCCTAACAGGTTATGCAGGTGGCGTAGTACCTAAGTACGTTGCTAACCAGCCTTGGCAGACTAACATGGACTTAGCAATCACTCAGGAGCTACCTGGTTTTACTGAAGGCCATAAAGGTGAGTTGTACTTCATCATTGACAACTTTGCGAACTTCTTAAACGAAGATTGGGGTAAAATCTACGACAAACGTTTCCCACAATCAATCTTGTTTGACTTTGAAACAAACGACCAAGGTCAATACCAACTGCGCAACCCATACGGTGGCAGAAACTTAAACAACTATGACGACTTCGATCCAGAGCGTTCTAGCTGGAGCATGAAAGTTGGTGTTCGTTACAGCTTCTAATTTAAATAGTTAGTAGTAAAAATAGATGCCTGCCTATTATAATAGGCGGGCATTTTTTCGTTTTACCAAGGTTAAAATAGGAGACCACCTTGAAAATACGTTCATCAAAGATATTAAGCACATGTGGCGCGTTCGCTTTATCATTATTATCAGCTTCCACATTTGCCCATCAACCAGCTAAAAACATCATCTTTATGATTGGAGATGGCATGGGCGTTGCTCAAACAACGGCCTATCGCTATTACGCTGATGACAAGTCGACAAAAGCAGTTGAAACAACTATTTTTGATGAATTATTAGTAGGCACTGCATCAACCTACCCAGATGACAATACGTACGTTACAGACTCTGCTGCGTCTGCTACCGCGTTAAGCTCAGGTATTAAATCTTACAATGGTGCGATTGGTGTTGATGCCAACAAGCAACCTGTAGAAACTTTGCTTGAACTTGCTAAAAAGCTCGGCAAAACCACAGCTATCGTTGCTTCTTCGCAAATAAACCATGCCACGCCAGCAAGCTTTATGGCTCACAATGAATCACGTAAAAACTACAATGCGATAGCTGATGCGTACGTTGACGAACGAATTAATGGAAAAATCAAAGCCGACCTGATGCTAGGCGGTGGTACAAAATATTTTAAACGAGAAGACAGAGACTTAATCGCAGAACTTAAAGCTGCAGGTTATAGTTATACCGATTCTATAAATAACCTAGATAAGATCAAGTCATTACCAGCTATTGGTCTTTTTGCACCAGTAGGACTGCCGTTTGCAGTTGACAACAAAGCCTTACCTAACCGTGTCGAAGCAATGACACAAACAGCACTAACGCTATTAGAAAAAGAAAATAACCCTAAGGGATTCTTTGCACTTATTGAAGGCAGCCAAATTGATTGGTGCTCTCATGCAAATGACATTGCCTGCACTATGGGTGAAATGAATGACTTCGCCAAAGCAATTGAATATGCGCACAAATTTACTCAAAAACATGGTGATACATTGCTAATCATCACCGCTGATCATTCAACTGGTGGTTTAAGTATTGGTTCTAATGGTACTTATGATTGGAAACCAGAAAAAGTAAAACAAATAAAAAGCTCTTTAGAAACCATTTTCAAATCTCTATTAAGTCTTGATAAATCAACAAATAAAGAACAAATAGCTGCTATTTGGAACGACCTTGTTGGCTTAGAGATTGATGAAAATCAGATCAATAATATAAAAGAAGCGCTGAATAGTCCGTTAAAACAAGCTAAAATGCAGAAAGTCGTCAAAAGTATCATTAACGATACGACCTTTACAGGCTGGACAACAAGCGGACACTCTGCCGAAGACGTACAAGTTTTTGCAAGTGGAGTAAACAAAGATATGTTTGTTGGCCAACAGGACAATACGGATATTGCCAAAAAGCTATTTTTACAATTACGTCCTAGCAAATAACGAGAGAATCGTCTTTTGAACACCACAATATTAGCAATTACCGGCGCATCTGCGTCGGGTAAAACATTATTAACCGCCACAATATTTGAAGAATTGGCGCAGGAACTCGGCCCAGATCAGATTTCATTTATTTCTGAAGATGCTTATTATCGCAATCAGGATCACTTGGAAATGGCGGTACGTGAAAAAACCAATTACGACCACCCTGATGCGTTTGAGCACGACCTTTTAATCA
>NZ_CEYNSH010000014.1:0-5895 GCF_982872775.1 Psychrosphaera sp.
TAAGAATATATAAGAATTGGTTGCGGGAGCCGGATTTGAACCTGTGGCCTTCGCGCTTTTATGAAGAGTTGAGCCCGACAGGCTGAGAACTTATTAGGAATATATTAGGAATATATAAGAGTTGGTTGCGGGAGCCGGATTTGAACCTGTGGCCTTCGCGCTTTTATAAAGAGTTGAGCCCGACGAGCTGAGAACTTATTAGGAATATATAGAAATTGGTTGCGGGAGCCAGATTTAAACCTGTGACCTTCGCGCTTTTATGAAGAGTTGAGCCCGACGGGCTGTGAACTTATTAGGAATATATAGAAATTGGTTGCGGGAGCCGGATTTGAACCGACGACCTTCGGGTTATGAGCCCGACGAGCTACCAGGCTGCTCCATCCCGCGCCAGTAGACTGAGCTATTTATATTTATGTCGTCGGCTCCGACGACCTTCGGCTCTTGTGGGTATTGCGAGCCCGATGAGTTACCATCCGCTCCTACCCGAACCAGTAGACTGAGCTATTTATATTTATGTCGTCGGCTCCGACGACCATCTTATACTGTACCAACTTTAAGAAATTGGTTGCGGGAGCCGGATTTGAACCGACGACCTTCGGGTTATGAGCCCGACGAGCTACCAGGCTGCTCCATCCCGCGCCAGTAGACTGAGCTATTTATATTAATGTCGTCGGCTCCGACGACCTTTCGTTAAGGACTGTCCCTCAACGAGGTGCGTATACTAACGATTTAAATTTGAATTGCAACACGTTAATTAAAAAAACTGTAATAAATAGGTCTTTTGCTCAAATTTGCTATAATGACCTCAAATTTCCTAAGTTTAATGATTATGCCTAATTTTATAGCGTTAACATCAGCGGGTATTGAGCCGCTATTAGCCGACGAGCTAACTCAACTAGGGGCGACAGAAGTATCGCCTAAAATGCAATCAGTTTATTTTACTGCTGACTTTGAGACTGCAATGAATATTTGTTTGTGGTCGCGCCTGTCTACTCGTATTCTAAAACACGTTATTGATGTGCCAGGAAATAGCAAAGATCAAATCTACAACGCCGTAATCGGCTTTGACTGGCATCCTTATTTTACAAAAACACGTAGTTTTGCAGTAGAATTTGTTGGAACGGACAAAAGTATAAGAAATAGTCAATTTGGTGGTCTTATAATCAAAGATGCCATTGTTGACAATATTCGTGAAGAAACCGGTAAACGACCTGATATTTCAAAAGACAACCCAGACCTTCGTATTCACGCTAGACTGTTCAAAGGCCGTTGTGCTGTTTACGTTGACTTTTCTGGTCCATCACTTCATCAACGTGGCTATCGTATAGAGCAGGGTGCCGCACCACTAAAAGAACACCTAGCTTCCGCTTTAATTATTAGAAGTGGTTGGGACAAAGAATCCAACTTTGTCGATTTGTTTGCTGGTTCAGGAACGATTTTGATTGAAGCCGCGAACATGCATCTTAACAGGGCTCCGGGTCTAAATAAGAGAACGTTTGCATTTACCAAGCACCCTGAGTTTATGGTTCACAAATACGAAGCAATTCGTGAGAAAGCGATAAATGCCGAACGTGCCCCGACCGCTCAGTTTATCGGCTTTGAAATCAATAACTACGTCATTGAGAAAGCAAAATCAAACATCGAACAGGCTAATTTAGAATCTATTGTTTCTGTTAATCAACAAGACGCAGCCAATGCGACGGTCAATAAGAAACTAGAAGCTGGTTGGATAGTTTCTAACCCACCTTATGGTGAGCGTATTGGCGACTCTATAGAGTTACTTTCATTATTTAAACGTCTGGGCTTAAACCTTAAAACTAACTTCGAAAATTGGCATGTAGGTTTGTTAACCGGCCAAACTTTGTTACTCAAATTGTTACGATTGCAAAAAAGTCGTGAGTTCAAATTTAAGAATGGTCCATTAGACACCGTTTTCGCGACTTACCAATTGACTCCCCAACAATGTGAATTGTCACCAGAAGCATTAAAAGGTGAATATTATCTAAGCAAAGATGGCCAGGCATTTTCAAAACGAATCGATAAAAATTTAAAACGACTGCGTAAATGGGCGAAGAAAGAAGGCGTTACCTCTTATCGAATTTATGACGCTGACATCCCAGAATACAATGTAGCGGTCGATTATTACGATGGCAAAGTGGTGGTTTATGAATATCAAGCACCAAAGACAGTTAAAGAGTCCGTTGCTGAAATTAGATTGCTAGACGTTGTAAGTATTTTACAAACTAAGTTAGAACTTACAGCCGAGAATTTCGCACTAAAAGTTCGAAAAGCTCAAAAAGGTAAGGCGCAATACGAAAAAGAAGACAGTAAGTACCATAGGTTCGCTATTGAAGAACATGGCGCCAAGTTTTACGTCAACATTCATGACTATCTAGACACGGGTTTATTTTTAGATCATCGCTCAACGCGCAAAGAGTTTGCCTCTTGGTGCAAAGACAAAACAGTACTAAACCTTTTCTGTTATACAGGTAGTGTAAGTGTTCATGCAGCGCTAAATGGTGCCAAACGCGTGACCAGTGTCGACATGTCTAATACCTACTTAGACTGGGCAAAAGACAACTTTGCATTAAACAAAATCAGTCAAAAAGGGCACTTCTTCCAACGCGCTGACTGTTTAGACTGGCTATCAAAGTCTCGTGATAAGTTTGATCTTGTCTTTTTAGACCCACCGTCGTTTTCTAATTCAAAGAAAATGGACAGAACGTGGGATGTACAACGTGATCATGTTGAAATTCTTGAATTGGTAAAAGAGCGACTGAACCCAGGTGGTACCGTTTTGTTTTCTAATAACTTGAGAAAGTTTAAGCTAGAAGAAGATAAAATTCGTGAGCTTGGTTTCCAAATTACAGACATTAAAGACAAGACATTACCGGAAGACTTTAAGCGAAACCAAAACATCCACCATTGTTGGAAATTGGAACTACTAGGTGAGTGATGGCGTTATTTTTACTTAGTACCGATGGCTGCCACTTATGTGAAGCGGCAGCAAAAATGCTCAAAGTATTAGAGTTACCGTTTGAAATAGTTGATATTGTTGAAGACGACCAGCTCATTCAGGTCTACGGTGACAAAATACCAGTGTTAATTGCCGATGGGGCCGAACAAGCATTGTTTTGGCCTTTTGAGGAAGAACAACTAAAGCAGTACGTGGAATTTTATGGAATTAGTTAGATTAAGTAACGCCCAGTTAGCGTTCGGCACAGATCCAATTTTAAACAATGTCGACGTTCAAATTAATGCGGGTGAACGAATTTGTATTGTTGGACGAAATGGCGCTGGTAAATCGTCATTATTAAAAGTGATAAGTGGTGATCTAACACTCGATGATGGCAAGGTACAGTTTGTAAATGAAGTGACGGTAGCAAGGTTGGAGCAGGATCCGCCAAGAGGTCAGTCTGGAACCGTATACGAATTTGTCTGCCAAGGGCTGGAAGATGCTATTAGATTAGTCGAAAAGTTTAACGCCTTGTCTATGGAAGTCGCCGAAAAACCAGAGCTTATGTCCCAAATGGAAAAGGTTCAGCAACAGATCGACCAAATAGATGGTTGGTCTTTAGACAGTCGAATAAGTCAGACTCTAACAAAATTAGGTTTGGAGGCTGAGCAAGAAGTTGCTAAGTTGTCTGGTGGCTGGTTGAGAAAAGTGGCTCTAGCAAAAGCATTGGTACAACAACCTAATATTTTATTATTAGACGAACCAACCAACCACTTAGATATCGATGCCATTGCATGGTTAGAAGGTTTCCTAAAAGAGTTTAAAGGGGCCATTGTTTTTATTTCGCATGACCGTGCCTTTATCCGAGCCATGTCTACGCGAATCCTCGATTTGGATCGTGGCAATCTAACCAATTTTAATGGTACCTATGACTATTATTTAGAAGAAAAGGTTCGACTTCTTGAAGTTGAAGAGCAACAAAACGCGCTTTTTGACAAAAAGTTAGCGCAAGAGGAAGTCTGGATTCGCCAGGGTATCAAAGCCAGACGAACGCGCAATGAAGGTCGTGTACGAGCGCTAAAAGAATTACGTAAGACTCGCAAACAGCGTATCGATGCGCCTGGCACTGCCAATATGCAAATTCAGCAAGGTGAAAAATCTGCCAAAAAAGTATTTGAAACCATTGATGTCGATTATTCCATTCCGGGCAAAACATTAATAGATGGCTTCTCAAGTCTTGTTATGCGTGGTGATTGCATAGCTTTGATAGGGCCAAACGGTGTAGGTAAATCTACTTTAATCAAACTATTGCTAGGTGAATTAAAACCAGATTCTGGTGTCGTTCATATCGGTGAAAACCTAAAGGTTTCTTACTTTGACCAACATAGACTTGCACTCGATTTAGAGAAGACTGTGCAAGACAACGTTGCTGACGGCAAACAAGAAATTTCATTTAATGGTTCTACTCGTCATGTCTTGGGTTATCTGCAAGATTTTCTATTCCCACCGGTTCGTTCAAGAACTCCGGTAAAAGCTTTATCTGGTGGTGAAAAGAATCGTTTATTATTAGCAAAACTATTTGTGAAACCATCTAACTTGTTGATTCTTGATGAGCCAACCAATGATCTTGATGTCGAAACTTTGGAATTGTTAGAAGAACTTGTGTCTGGGTATGAAGGTACAGTATTACTGGTAAGCCATGACCGTGAGTTCATTGATAATACAGCAACTTCTATATGGGCCTTTGAAGGGCAAGGTAAAATCAATAAAGTTGTTGGTGGTTATAACGATTATTTGGCTTACAAAGAGCGAGTAAATCAAAGCCAATCGAACTCTGACTCTTCATCTAAGGACAAAAAAGCAGAAGCAAAAATAGCAACTACTAAACCCGCCTCTAAAACAAACAAGAAAAAGCTTTCATATAAAGAGGTTCGGGAGTTAGAATCATTGCCGAAAGAAATTGAAAGATTAGAAATCGAATTGGAGTCGGCTCAAGAAAAGGTTAATGATCCGGAGTTTTTTAAGCAGGATGCAGAAACTACCGCAAACGCATTGAACCATTTGTCAGATATTGAGTCGAAGCTCGAAGCTGCCTTTGAAAGGTGGGAAGAGTTAGAAGAAAAACAAACGAATTAACAGGTAGTTATTTTGAAATACGCGAAGTTTTCCAAGTCCACTATTGCATTGGCAATGATTGTCGCAGGCTTTAACGCTACAGCGGCCACATATGAAGTACAAGAATTACCAAAAGTTAAAAATCAACGTCAGCAGTTCACTACAGGACTTAATGATGTTGGTGACGTTGTCGGCATAGCCCGCAGCAGCACAAATTATCCATTCTATTTAGAAAATTATTTGGTTGGTGCTAGTGCTAATTTAAGAGCAAACTGTGACATTGACGATACTGAGGCTTCAACTGGCGAATTTGACGCTGGTACGATTGCTTGTCTAAAGTCGGAGTTGACCAATTCTAGTAGAGTATTTGTGTCGAGTCCGTCATATCAAAAAATTGGTGACATTGTTTCGTATATTAATTCTGGCGGTGACACAACCAAGACGACACTACTTGATATTGTCGATGAGCCTTTAGGCGAGTTAACTAGAAGTAATGTTGAGCAGCTAAACGACGTAAACAATAGTGGAATTGCGATTGGTACTGCATCGGCACCATACATACGTGGTACCTTTCAGCAAACGGGTGAAGATGCAAACGAATCGCCAATTGTTATCTTTAAGCGAGAATTTGAAAATCGAGCTGTGGTATTACACAACGGTGAAGTAAAAACAATTGCACCAAAAGATGACACTTACGGCGGTACGTCAGGCGCGAGTGCTATTTCAGAATCAAATATTGTTGCAGGCTATGAGTCCGTATCTGTAAGAGAGTTTGCACAAGAAACAATTGATGAACAGTGTACAGGCGAACAACTACCTGTCGA
>NZ_CEYNSH010000014.1:5995-15311 GCF_982872775.1 Psychrosphaera sp.
TGTTTAAGAACGGTAAGACGCAACAACTCATTAAAGATAACGAAGATTTTTTGAGTGGTTATGCTCAAGATATAAATAATAACGGTGTCGTTGTAGGTTATTTACGAGAGTGGCGAGAGTCTAAAAACAAGTTTTTTGTTTATGATACCAACACTAATGAATTATCGACGCCAACTACGTTTTACAAGTCAGCTGGAAGCTCTGCACAAGCAATAAATGACAAAGGATGGGTTGTCGGCGTCGCTGAATACGAGCTTACAACGTCTTCGCAACGCAGAAAACATGCCTTCATGTATAACATCGAATCAGAGGCTTTTTTTGATTTAAACGATTTAATTGGTTGTAACTCAGATTATGAGATTGTTGAAGTCGCCGACATCAACAGTAATAATCAAATCAGTGCGACAGCCATTAAAGAGACCGTTGCGATTGATGAGCGTGGTGAGCAAATCGAAGATGATGATGGCAATAAAGTGATGACAACCACGACAGTATCTGTACTGCTTAACCCATTATCTGGTGGCGAAATTGAACAGTGCGAAGATATTGAGAATCCTCCGTATGAACGCCAAGGAATGTCGTTGCCAGTATGGCTGATTGCATCGCTTTCATTCTTTGCTGTTATTAGAAGACGCTTTATATAACCTTTGAGTCTATTAAAAAAGCCCCTGTCTATCAGGGGCTTACTTTTTTTTACCGTTTTGTTTCAAAATAACGGTTGATCATCCCTCTGTAATTTACTATTCATATAACTACGGTGTTTCGGATTAGTTTTCGAGAGCCGGTTTTTGACTATAAAAAGAGGATCTGCCTATGAAAAGACAAAAACGTGACCGCTTGGACAGAGCACATTCACAAGGATACAAAGCAGGTATTTTAGGACGTTCGAAAGAAGTATGCCCATATCATTCTCAAGATTCTAAATCACAATGGCTCGGAGGTTATCGAGAGGCCATTGGAGATAAAAACCTCGGACTTTATAAATAATCCATACAACCAAAAAAGCTCGCCACTGGCGAGCTTTCTAGTTTATTGGCCAAAGTTTTTAATAAAGAGCATGGCAATTGCCACTGTTCATTAATAAATCTTTATAACTTTAGCTAGGTTTTTTATCTAAAGCCATGTGAAATTAGAAGCTAGACGTGTCAGTAAATAATCCAACTTTAAGATCTTTAGCTTCATAGATTACTTTACCGTCTACCTCAACCGTACCATCGGCAAGCCCCATGAACAATTTGCGCTTGATAACTCGTTTTAGGTTGATACGGTAAGTGACTTTTTTAGCGGTTGGTAAGATTTGACCAGTGAACTTAACTTCACCGACACCTAGTGCACGACCTTTACCTGGACCACCTGACCAGCCTAAGAAAAAGCCGACTAGCTGCCACATTGCATCTAAACCTAAACACCCTGGCATAACCGGATCTTCTTTAAAATGACATGCGAAAAACCAAAGATCAGGGTTAATGTCTAACTCTGCTACGATTTGTCCTTTACCAAATTCACCACCATCCTCTGTAATAGAAACGATGCGGTCCATCATTAACATATTGTCAGATGGAAGTCGGCTATTACCCGGGCCAAATAACTCGCCATTTCCACATGCAATTAAATCGTTTTTATCGTAACTGTTTTTCTGTATCATTTTGTTAGCGCTTATATTTTGATTAAAATTTGTAAGTCGCTAATTTAGCGTACACTTGTACGCTAAACAACTCTGAACAGTGAAAAACTATTTAGTTAAAAACTAATTCTTTGGAAAATTACATGCCGTTAACGAACGCTGAAAAACAAAAACGATATCGCGAACGCAAAGCCAATCAAGGAAAGAAAGAAGTCCGTGGCTATTTAACGGAACCCGCTCAGGAAGTGCTCAATGAAATAAGGGAACAAACCGGTTGGGACGACAGTACAATATTATCTAATGCTTTGAGGCTAACCTACGCAGCGCAAAAATGTGGGCAGGTAAAATTATTGAATAGCTGGTTACTTAAAAATAATAAATAGCCGGGTGTTTTGTCTGCAGTAAGGGTTAAACAATGTTGATTAAGATGTGATAGGCCTTAGTCACTTCTTTAAAGCGTTCGGTGCTGCCGCCTTTGTCTGGGTGCGACTTGTTCGCTTGTTTTTTGTAAGCCATTTTTATTAAACGAGTTTGGACCTTGAGCTCCTGACTTGCCGCTTTCCACTCTTCTTTAGAGACCTTTAATATCGTTAACGCCCACTTTATAGCCTCCGTATCTTTGCTGTTTCTTATCGAGCTCTCTTGTCGGCTATAACGGCGCCAAAATGAAGTCAATAGTTCCTCTACTTGCGCTGAACTCGCGGCGTTAAAATTCTCCCAGTTTAAGTAATATTCACTTAACTTTTGTTGGGCTTGGGTTTCATCTGAATAGAGCTGGTTTTTAGTTATTAAGGCGACAGGCCCTTCATTGTGTTTTGGAGATTGGTTATTTGAGGGTATATTTGCCAGTATAACTAGCTTAATACCAAGTGTATGAATCTCTAGGTCTAATTGATTTGACTCATTGAATGTTTTTTTTAAGTTATATAAACGATTAAAAAGAATAAAATGGACTTGAAATAAGTCGAGTGGGTCGGTTAATTGTGACTCGGCAAAAATACAATAAGGAGCTTGTTGAAGCTTTTTGATCAATTCATATTCTGAAACGGGAGTGGTCGTCAACACATCTATCAAGGCCAAATCGAGTTGGCTAAACCGTTCAGAAGCCGACTCTTGACTAATTTCATCCTCTAGCCTCGATAGTGCATTGTTTACTTGTTTCACAATATAATTATGACTCGTATTTGAGAGGGTCGGCAACGTTGTTTTTGGCAAATGCCTCTAAGCGCTCTTCACACGCTCCGCATTTACCACATGCCTGTTCTCTTCCATTATAACAAGTCCACGTATCCGTGTAATCAAGTCCCATCTGCAGACCATCTGCAAGGATTTCAATTTTATCATTGTTTAGGTACGGGACGACAATCTCAATAGGTTCGTAATTAGCAATTGCCGCTACGTCTTGCATTTTTTGAACGAACTCAGGGCGACAGTCTGGATAAATCGCATGATCACCAGAATGAGCACCATAAAACACTTTTGTAGCTTCAAGTGACACCGCGTAACCAATTGCTAATGACAATAGGATCATGTTTCGGTTAGGTACTACCGTTGATTTCATATTGTCGTCTTCATAGTGTCCTTCAGGGACGTCGATATCGTCGGTCAAAGATGAGCCTGCAATTATTGAGTTAATCGCGCTGATATCGACAATTTTGTGCGGAACGCCAAGCTTCTCACATACACGCTTTGCATACTCCACTTCTTTAACGTGACGTTGTCCATAGTTAAAAGTAAGTGCGTGAACGTCAAAGCCTTGTTGAATTGCTCTATTTAGAACGGTAAATGAATCCATTCCCCCTGAATATATAACAACGACTTTCTGAGTCATAACTGGGCCTTTTAAAGACTCACCGTTTGATGAGTTTTTTGATATAATTTTCGATTCCGCGATTTTAATCGAATTTGTATTCATTAAAAAGATGAATGTAGGTAATAGTTTAGGTTGACCATGACAAAATACAAATTAAATGAATTTTTCGAAACCATCCAGGGAGAGGGCCAGTACACGGGGACTGCTTCGATTTTTCTTCGCTTACAAGGTTGTCCGGTTGGTTGTTCATGGTGCGATACCAAACACACATGGTCAGATAATTCAGAAGATGAAATTCCAGTCATTCAAATACCAAGTAAGACTGATGAAGATGAGCGTTGGGGCTCAGCAACTGCAGAACAAGTCTTAGAGTTGATACGCAAACAAGGGTTTCGTTCTAAACATGTTGTTATTACTGGCGGTGAACCAGCCATGTATAACCTAAACCCACTTTGTGATTTATTACACGAGCACGGATATTCAACACAAATAGAAACCAGCGGTACTTTCGAAATCCAAGTGCCAAAGGGAACATGGGTTACTGTTTCTCCTAAAATAAAAATGGCTGGCGGTTATGAAGTGTTGGCTTCCAGCATGTCACGTGCTAACGAGATAAAGCACCCAATTGCAAGACAAGTACACGTAGAGGACTTAGAGGAGTTGTTAGAAAAGGCTCCTGTTAAACCAGGCACGCTTATTTATTTACAGCCGATCAGCCAAAAGGTGAGCGCGACTAAATTAGCGATTGAGACGTGTATGGAAAAGAACTGGCGTTTGTCTGTTCAAGTCCACAAATACATTGGTATTGCATAAGACGTTAGGTTATTAAAGTTTATTAGATAAAGGCCTCTTAAAACGAGGCCTTTTATTTAGGGGACAGTTTATATTGTTTCACGCAAAGTTTGTTTCTTGCGTGAAGACGCGTAACAGCGCTTTCTGTTAGGGGGCTTTTTGCGTTGCCGCTTTCATTGACGAAATAAATGAATCGAGCGCACTTAATAAACCGGCTTGATCGTCAACATTTTCTTCGATGATGTTGACGACTGCTGAACCTGAAATGGCACCAGCTGCACCTGCTTTTAATGCTTGTGATACTTGTTCTGGAGCAGAGATACCAAAACCAAGTACCGGTGGTGCCGCATGATATTCCTTTAGTTTATTCACCATAACTTCCGGTGGCATACTTGCTTTAGTCTCTGCGCCTGTGACACCAGCACGACTCAATAAATACGTATAACCGCGTGAATAGGATGCAACCGCACGCAAAGTCTCGTCACTCACTGAAGGTGGTACAATAAACACGGGTTCTACGCCAGCGTTTTTGGCAGCTAACCTGAATGGTTTGCTTTCTCTAATGGGCACATCAGCAACTAGGATGGAATCAACACCCGCGTCGTAACAACTTTGGTAAAAGCTCTCAATACCTTTTGCGATGATAAGGTTACTATATAACAGTAATCCAATAGGTGTATCTGGAAACTCAGATCTCACTCGTTTAATTAGATCTAAGCAGTCTTCGGTTGTGATTGGATTATTTAACGCACGAATATTGGCTTTTTGAATCGTAGGGCCGTCTGCAATTGGATCTGAAAACGGAAGGCCCAATTCCAACGCATCTGCACCAGATTTAATCAGTTGACAGATGATCTCATAACTTCTCTCTATGCTTGGATCGCCAATCGTGACAAAAGGGATGAACGCACCTTGATTGTCGGCCGATAACTGTTTAAACATTGCATCATAGCGGCTCATTATAGTGCTCCTTGTTGTTTGCTTTTTTCCGTTAAAACCTCATGAACATGGGTAAGATCTTTGTCACCACGGCCTGATAGGTTTACCAACAGTACTTGTTCCTTTTCTGGCTCAGCTTCCGCTAGCTTGATTGCATAGGCTAGGGCATGGCTAGACTCCACTGCAGGAATAATTCCTTCACGTTTCGCTAATAGCTGGAAGGCATCTAACGCATCATCATCATCAATTGCCACGTAGTCAGCACGACCAGTGTGCATCAAATGTGCGTGTTGTGGACCTACCGCCGGATAATCTAAACCAGCTGAAATTGAGTAGCTTTCTTCAATTTGACCATCTGGGTTTTGCATAATGTGCGTAAAGGCACCATGTAATATCCCTGTTGAATCAATACCTTCTTTGATAACGGCAAGCGCAGCACCGTGCTCACCAGTTTTTATACCTTTACCGCCTGGCTCAACACCAATAAGCTCTACACCTTCTTCTTTAATAAAGTCGTTAAACATGCCGATAGCATTAGAGCCACCACCGACGCAAGCTATCACCTTATCTGGTAATTGACCTTCGGCTGCAAGGATTTGTTGTTTGGCTTCTTCGCCTATCATTTTTTGGAAATCTCTAACAATCGTTGGGAATGGGTGTGGTCCAGCCGCAGTGCCTAATAGGTAATGGCTATCTTCATAAGTAGAAGCCCAATCACGCATAGCTTCATTCACCGCATCTTTCAGGGTACCTGACCCAGAATTTACCGGTATCACTTCAGCACCCATCAGTCTCATTCTAAATACGTTTGGCTGTTGTCTGTCTATGTCTTTCGCACCCATATAAATTCGCGCTTCAAGACCAAGTAATGCACAAGCTAGCGCGGTAGCAACACCATGTTGACCTGCACCAGTTTCGGCTATAACACGAGACTTGCCCATTCGTTTTGTTAATAGTGCTTGGCCTAGAACCTGATTGGTTTTGTGGGCACCGCCGTGTAAAAGATCTTCACGTTTTAAATAAATTTTTGTTTTTGTTCCTGCCGTTAGGTTTTTACATAATGTTAACGGAGTAGGTCGGCCTGCATAGTCTTTTAACAGACCATTAAACTCGGCTAAAAACGCTTCGTCGTCCATCGCGTCAATATATGCTTGTTCTAATTGTTCCAGCGCGGGTACAAATAATTCTGGCACGAACATACCGCCAAACTTACCAAAATACGCAGGTAGGGACTTCGTTTTTGTACTCATGGTTTTCCTTAAGCCTCGTAGGGACCAAATAAAAAGTTAGAAATTTGTTTGATTTTTGTCGCTGATTTTTTACCAGCACTGTCTTCAACGCCCGAATTCAAATCAAAGCCTGATGCTAATTGTTGACGAGCACTGACGATATTTTCAGGAGACAAGCCACCAGCAAGAATGATTTCAGGAATATCAAACCGGTATGAGAGAGAAGCTAAGACGTTCCAATCAAAGGTTGTACCGGTACCACCAGATTGACCATTCGTTGATTTAGTATCTAGCACTATCTTGCTAATGATTTCTTTTGGCAAAGCATCTATCGCCGCTTCTAATTCAATGGCTACTTTGTTTTGGTCAGTCGTGTCGTTATGCGACGAATCATTACCAAAAGCTCTAATTCCAATGGCTTTCCATATCTCAATATGGCAATTAAGTTTTTGTAACTTGCTATGCAATTCTTCGATGTACTGTGTGTCTTCATTGCCGTGTAATTGAATAGCGGTGACACCAAGAGAACTCACATTTTTAACCAAATCGTTTATTTGTTGGTCTCGCGTTACCAAAACTAACTTAGGCATCCTTGGTGTTACACATACTTGACCTTGAATTGCTACGTCGTTGTTTAACAATTGTGAAGCTTCTTGGATAACAGATACTGCTTTATTCATGTCGATAAAACGTGGTGAGCCAACTACATTAATTAAACCAGCATACTCGATATTGTTTTTAGCCAACGTTACTAAGTCTTCTGCACGAGTAATTCCACACACTTTTGTTTTGCCGACTACTAATGATTGACAAGCAAGGTTTAGATTTGGTTCAGCCATCAAAGAACTACCAACTAAAAAGCCATCAGCAATCGATGATAACTGTGCTACGTGTTGATGAGTATAAATACCTGACTCACTGATGATCAGTGTATTCTCACGAAATTTAGGCTCAACTAGTGACTCGTATAACTCCACAAGCTTTGGTGTTTGATTTAAATCGGTCGAAAGGTCACGTAAATTACGATTATTAATACCTATAATGTTGGCCTGTAACTTTACCGCACGATGCATTTCTTCTTCATTACTGACCTCAGTAAGAATATCCATATCATATTGTTGGGCGACTTTGGCTAATGATTCATATGTCTCATCGTCCAAAACAGATAACATTAACAAAATGGCATCTGCACCATAAAATCGAGCCAAATAAACCTGGTACTCAGAGATGAAAAAATCTTTACAAAGTATTGGTTGAGGTAACAACTCCCTTACTTTAGGTAGTCGCTCAAAATCACCTTGAAAGTACTTTTCATCAGTAAGTACCGAAACACACGATGCGTATTGACGATAAGCTTGGCAAATTTCGTCTAAATCAAAATGGGTTCTGATCAATCCTTTAGAAGGGCTTGCTTTTTTAACCTCAAGAATGAAACTTGCACCATTATTTTGCTTGTCTTTTTTAAGTGCGTTGTAAAAACTACGAGTCGCTTTTTGTAATCCAGGTTCGATAGCGTAGAGAGGCATGTTGGCTTTTCTGCTCTCAACTTCTATACGCTTGTCGGCGACGATCCTTTCTAATACATTTGGGGTGCTCATTCGTTACTTCCTAGGCTTTTAACGGTTCGCTACTTCAACGAATTCTTGTAAAGTTTGTAATGCCTGACCCGATGAAAGTGCTTCTTCAACCATTTTAGCGGCACTCATAAGTGAGTCAGCTTCATCAATCAAGTAAAGCAATGGCGCAGTATTAATTATTACGGCCGCATTGTGTGCTGGTTCACCTTCACCAGCTAATATTTGACGAATAATGCTAGCGTTAAGTTTTGGTTGGCCACCAACTAAGTCTTTAATTGTGTATCTCACTTGACCAAAGTCTTCTGGCTTAATTTCGAACTCAGTAATTTCACCGTTTTTCAGTTGAACGACCTTTGTTACATCATGGACAGCTACTTCATCCATTCCCGATCCGTGAACGACCCAAGCACGTTTTTTTCCTAGTAACTTAAGCGACTCTGCCATTGGGCGGCAAAGATCCGGGTCGTACACTCCGATAATGTTGGTTTCACACTTGGCTGGATTTACTAAAGGACCTAGTGCATTAAAAATAGTACGAGTTCGCAATGCTTGGCGTACTGGCATAGCGTGTTTGATACCTTTGTGATAATGAGGCGCCATCAAAAAGGTTAAATTGGTCTCCACTAAACATTCTTTAGCACGTTCCGGAGTCATTTCTAATGGAATACCTAGCTCAGAAAGTACATCTGCCGAACCGGTACTCGATGATACTTTTCGATTGCCGTGTTTGGCCATTTTAATACCCATGCTTGCAGCCACGATGGCCGACGTCGTACTAATATTAATTGTGTTAGTTCCATCACCGCCCGTACCGCAATTGTCGACCGTTTCAAAGTCTAACTCTGGGAATGGTAAAGCATTGTCTGCTAATGCTTGGGCCGCACCGGCAATTTCTTCAGGTGTTTCACCACGTACTTTTAAAGCGCTTAGCAGTGCAGATAACGCGATGTCGTCCATTTCACCTTTTACAACATCTGTAAAAAGTTTGTATGTTTGTTGTTTCGTTAGCGACTTATTTGTCATCGCCAGGTGAATTAAATCAAGTTGTACTGTATTCATATTACTGGTCGCTTTTTAATAAATAGTTAATGCTTTGTTGTAATAGAGTAGTTCCATCTGTCGTTAACACTGACTCAGGATGAAATTGAAACCCTAGCACTTTATCTGTTTCGCTTATGATAGCCATAGGCGTTGAATTATATTCGCCAATGACCGTTAGCTCTCTAGGTAAATAGGTGGCGGCTAAACTATGGTAACGAGCCACTGTTAATGGTCTTGGTAAATTGTTAAAAATAGGGTGGTCATTGATGGTTATTCTAGATGATTTTCCATGCACTGTTTG
>NZ_CEYNSH010000014.1:15411-71784 GCF_982872775.1 Psychrosphaera sp.
AGCTTTTTTAACTCATCAACTAAGTTGTATGTAAATGAGTCGTGATTATCAATAAATATAATTTCAGCCATTTTATACTCCTGCTCTCAATACTGCCTTGATAACAGCACGTGCTTTATTCGATGTTTCTTCTACTTCTGATTGAGGATCACTATCGAATACGACGCCTGCTCCTGCTTGCACGTAAGCTTGACCATTACTGACATAAGCACTTCGAATAACGATACAAGTATCCATGTCTCCACGACCATTTAAATAGCCTACTGCGCCGCCATAACTGCCACGGCGAGTTTGTTCTACATCTCTAATAAGTGCAGCGGCTTTAATTTTTGGGGCACCAACTAGCGTTCCCATGTTCATACAGGCTTGGTATGCATGAAGTGCGTCTAACTCT
Source organism: Psychrosphaera sp. (assembly GCF_982872775.1). NCBI lineage: Bacteria > Pseudomonadati > Pseudomonadota > Gammaproteobacteria > Alteromonadales > Pseudoalteromonadaceae > Psychrosphaera > Psychrosphaera sp. Next base: position 15,806 of record NZ_CEYNSH010000014.1, read on the forward strand.
CCTCGTAATGTACCAACAACACGAGATACGAGGTGCATGACATATGAATACCTATCGACTTTTAAAAGGTCTTTAACATAACGACTGCCTGTTTCACTTATGCGAGCGATATCATTTCTGGCCAAATCAACTAGCATGGTATGTTCAGACACTTCTTTGTGATCGTTTCGCAAGTCTAATTCTATTCGAGAGTCCAAGTCTTTGTTAATTGACCCATCTGGATTGAACCCTCGCTTTCTTGTCCCAGCAATTGGGTAAACCTCTACTTGTTTTGTATTCGCCTCGTACTTTAGAGCTGACTCTGGTGATGCACCAAAAAGTTCAAACTCAGGGTGTCTTAAATAAAACATGTAAGGGCTAGGGTTATCGCTTTTTAACTCTTTGTACGCTGCAATGGCATTTTTACAAGGTAAGGTAAAACCTCGAGAAGGTACTACTTGAAAAACATCACCTTGGATTATGTTATTTTTTAGTTTACTGACTTGCTCTTTAAATTGAGAATCGGATACATCTGGTTTTGCCAAATCAAAATCAATGCTTTTTTGTTTTCCTAACGATTGCTGATCTGCACTAACGTCTCGACTAATGTCTTCTGATAAAATGTGTTGGATTTGTTCGAGTCTCTTACCAACAGCAAAACAGTTTTGATAAACAGACTCACCGCTAAATACATTACCAACGAGTTCAGTAGTTCTTTTCTTATGGTCGATCACCATTAATGTTTCTGCAAGATAAAAGGCGTAGTCTGGTGTGTTGTTTACGCCATTTGGTACGTCTGGTAATTGTTCAAAATTCGCCAACATATCATATGCAAATACACCGCCTAGAAATAACGCATAAGGCTCTTTTTCATTGTGTTTTATCTGATTGATGACCGCCCTTAAAACTTCAAACGCATTAATTTGAATAAGCCTTTGTTCTTCATCAAGGTCGCTATCTTGCTTTTTGAAAACGACAGTAAGTGCATCGAACTCACTATCTTTACTTGCGTTGTTTGTTTTGACAGTGACACTTTCTTTGTAAGGGGAAGAATTAAATACTTTTCGCATGTGGCTGATGACTGCTTGACCATTTTCATTTTGCGCTTTTGCATTTACTTCGAGCCCATAACACTCAAAGACAACGGCGGTGTCTATCAACATGATGCTTTTCAATTCATCTTTACTATCAATTTCGGCGGACTCAAGCAACAAACTGTATTTATTGTTCTGTGTTAAGCGCTCGAACGTTATTGTTGGTTCACTCACATAGTCACATTTAAGGCCAATGCTTGTTACTTCGCCCGGACTGGTTGTTATTTGATTGAATAACATCGTTCTCTTCTTTAAGTTTTCTGTCACCAACAACTAGTTGGCTAATTTTGGATACAAAAAAACCCGCTAAAAGCGGGTTTGATTATGAATTTGTGCTATAAAAAGCCAGATACAGATCATCCACCCGCGTTAATTAGGAATCCACCACCAATGCCAAGTACGAGTTGAATGTAAAGCAATCATTAAATTGTCTCTTCTGTGTATCTATCTGTTTTTAAAGTGCCTATATAAAAACGCGTTTTAGCATAACTGTCAATGCCAAATTCAAATAGAATGCGATTAAATGGTAGAACATAACGGTATATGCCATAATCGCGCTAGAAAAACTGAATTATAAAAGGTGTCGTTTTTGAAAATTGACTTGCACAGTCATACTACTGAATCTGACGGCTCTCTAACACCGAGTGAGTTAGTGATGCGCGCATCAGTAAAACAGGTAGACGTATTGGCCATCACAGATCATGATTCGGTTGCAGGAGTTCAGGCTGCTTACGACGAAATTAGCAGTAAAAAGCTTCAACTAGATTTGGTTGCTGGCGTCGAAATATCGACAAAATGGAACGGCTTCGATATTCATATTGTTGGTTTGTGTATTGACATTCAATCGAAACAATTAAATACGTTGTTAGCGGAGCAAAGACAAAAGCGCCAAGAGAGAGCACAAAAAATAGGTGAAAAGCTCGAAAAGAAAGGATTGTCTGGCACAGTAGCATTAGCAACTAAGCTTGCTGGTGGCGAATCAATTAGTCGAAGCCATTTTGCTAAAGCGCTCTTGGAGTTGGGCTATATTAGTAACTTTGATCAAGCATTTAAAAAATATTTAGGTAAAGGCAAAAGCGCATTTGTGACACCGCAGTGGTGCACTATTGAGGAGGCTTGTCGTTCTATTAGAGAAGCTGGTGGAATAGCAGTTTTGGCGCACCCAGTTAGGTACGATTTATCAAATAAGTGGTTAAGAAAGTTGATCAGTGAGTTTAAATTGGCAGGTGGTGATGCTATCGAAGTAGGGTTAGTCCAAATGAACCCAGATCAAAAGAAGTTTGTTGCGCAATTAGCGCATGAAAATGATTTGATGAGTTCGCAAGGTTCTGACTTTCACCATATTGGCCGTTGGACAGAGTTAGGCCGTAACTTATCGGTCACTGAGCATTGTAGCCCTGTTTGGGAACATAGCCGCTGGTCTGTATTAACATAAATGAAAACAAGCCACGTTGTAACCAATTACTACAACAGGCAAAAAGTAAGAGTAGATTATGAGCCAATTTTTTCACATTCATCCAGACAATCCACAAGGTCGATTAATTAGCCAAGCTGCTGAAATAATTCGCAAGGGTGGCATTGTTGTTTATCCGACTGATTCTGGTTATGCGATTGGCTGCGCTATTGGCGAGAAAAAAGCCATGGAGCAGATCACTCGTATCAGAAAACTCGATAAGACCCACAACTTTACGTTGGTTTGTAGCGATCTTTCTGAAATTGCCAATTTTGCGCGAGTCGACAACCAAGCATTTAGAGCGATTCGTTCGCTAACGCCTGGTCCGTTTACATTTATTTTCAAGGGGACAAAAGAAGTCCCTAAACGATTGTTAAATGAAAAACGAAAAACAATCGGAATCCGAGTCCCGAACAATAAAATTGCATTGGCATTATTAGAAGAATTAAAAGAACCACTAATGTCGGCGTCACTGTTATTACCTGGTGATACCTTTGCTGAGTCAGACCCTGAATTGATCAGAGAGCGACTAGAAAAGCAAGTAGACCTGGTCATTCATGGTGGCTTCTTAGGTGAAAAACCTACGTCAGTTGTTGATTTTTCAGAAGGCGAGCCAGTTGTTCTTCGAGAAGGTGAAGGTGACGTCAGTCAATTTCAGTAGAATAGGCTAAAAGGTTAAGTAAGCAGGGAAGTCTGTGCAAAATCAAATTGATACAACAGAAATGGTTCAACAAGAACTACCGCTTGCCTTAGTGCGAGGCGAGATAGTGATTGAAAAGCCTCAAGATCTATTTATTCCGCCCGATGCACTCGAAGTTTTTTTAGAAGCATTTGAAGGGCCGTTGGATTTTTTGTTGTATCTCATCAAAAAACAAAAGTTTGATATTGTTGATTTACCGATATTTGAAATCACCAAACAATATATGGAATACGTTGAGGTGATGCGTAAACTCAAGCTTGAGTTAGCTGCTGAGTACTTAGTAATGGCAGCCATGTTAGCGGAAATTAAGTCACGTCTGCTTTTGCCCAAACACGACTTTGAAGATGATCAAGAAGAAGATCCGCGAGCAGAATTAATTCGTCGCCTTCAGCAATATGAAGTAATTAAAGACGCTGCCCAAAGCCTAGATGCGTTACCACGAGCACAGCGCGACTTTTTCCCGGTTGAAGTTAAAAAGCCCAACAATCTTAAGTTAGAGGTTCCTGAGCCAGAGGTGTCTCTTCAAGACCTAGTAGTTGCATTTCAGGCGGTATTAAAAAGAGTAGATGCTTTTGCGCATCATGAAATATCTAAGGAACGTTTGTCGACTCGTGAACGCATGTCTCAGATACTATCGCAACTTCAGGAAGCGGATGGGTTCGTAGATTTTAATTGTCTGTTTAGTGTCGAAGAGGGTAAACCCGGAGTGGTTGTTACTTTTCTTGCTATTCTTGAATTATTCAAAGAAAAGCTAATAGATGTGATTCAAGCTTCGGCTTTTAACCAAATCCATGTAAAATACCGTGAGGCCGACTATGATTAATCCTGTAGAGTCGATAGCAGTGAGTAATATTTCAAAGAATGAACTAAAACGCATTGTTGAAGCGGTGGTATTTTCCAGTAAGCAGCCAATTACCATAGATAAAATTCAGGCTTTGGTATTTGCAGATACATCTATAAAGAAAATAGAAATTGAAGATGCTTTGATTCAACTACAAAAGGATTATAAAAATAAAGCCATTAGCTTAGTTGAGTTAGCGAGTGGTTTTACTTTTCGTACTAAAGAGGCGTTTGCACCTTGGATTTCGAAACTATGGCAAGAAAAGCCGACCAAGTACTCCCGTGCGTTGTTGGAAACACTAGCGTTAATTGCTTATCAACAGCCGATAACACGTGGTGAAATCGAAGATATAAGAGGCGTCGCAGTAAGTAGTCATATCATAAAGACACTTATAGAAAGAGATTGGATCAAAGTGATAGGGCACAAAGAAGTGCCGGGTAGACCATCCTTGTATGGTACTGACAAACCATTTTTAGATTATTTTGGTTTGCGTAGTTTATCGGAGTTACCTCAATTGATGGAGCCTGAAACACTAGAAGCGGTAGCATTGCGATTGGAAAATGAATTATCAGGTCCGGAACCATCCGAGCCTAAAACTCAGCAACCACATTAAACTGAGAAAGAGAATTAAATTAGATGAGTGAAAAGTTACAAAAAGTATTAGCACGTTCTGGCGTAGGTTCTAGAAGAGAAATGGAATCATACATTGCCAATAATAGAGTCAGTGTTAATGGTAACGTTGCAAAATTAGGTGACCGAGTAGACGGCACAGAAACGATTCGTGTTGATGGGCATATTGTTGATGTTCGCAGTAAAGAAGAAGAGATTTGTCGCGTTCTTATGTACAACAAACCTGAAGGTGAGATGTGCACAAGAAAAGATCCTGAGGGGCGTCCAACGGTATATGATCGACTACCACAACTCAAAAACAGTCGTTGGATTGGTATAGGTCGTTTGGATGTGAATACTTCTGGTTTACTGCTTTTCACCAATGACGGTGAATTAGCAAATCGTTTAATGCACCCAAGTTACGAAATTGAGCGAGAATACTCAGTCCGAGTCTTTGGTGAGGTAACCAACGAAACAATACAAAACATCACTAAAGGCGTAGAACTTGAAGACGGGTTAGCGAAGTTTGACAAAGTCAAAGCCGAACGCAACATGAATGACGAAGGTAAAAACAAGTGGTATACCGTAAGTCTTCGTGAAGGCAGGAATCGTGAGGTTAGACGCTTGTGGGCTTCACAAGATGTTACTGTTTCACGATTAGTACGTGTTCGATACGCAGACGTAAAATTAGACCGTAGGCTGATTCAAGGCGGCTGGAAAGAGCTAGGGCTAGATGACCTTAACACCCTGCGTAAAAAGGTAGGTTTGGACCGTGAGTTACGCGAGTTTAACCCGAACGTACAAAAAGAGACGGCCCAGACAAGGCGTGTCGAGCATGCTCGAATTAAACGAGCGGTTAAAAAACACAAAATTCGACAAACTAAAAAGCGATAATCTGTTGGTATAATCGGTTTTATTTAAAAAGGTCACTGCTTAAGAGTGACCTTTTGTATTATGGGGCAGGCTAAATGCAAAATAGGTTAGCTATTGAATTGGACACATTAGGCGGTTTTCTCTAAAACTTCATCCCTATATTGCTCGAAGATCTCAACAAATTCACTATTGTATTCTTCAAAAATCTCTATCAACTTAGGATCAAACTTTATACCTTTCTGTTCGGTAATAAACTTATTTACGTCCTCTTGCGCCCATGCAGGCTTATAACAACGTTTACTCATAAGCGCATCAAATACATCGGCAACGGCGGTGATTCGACCATAGATATGGATCTCTTCACCTTTATAACCATTGGGATAACCTGAGCCATCCCAATTTTCATGATGCTGTCCAGCGATAATAGCACCCGCTTGAAATATTGGTTTTTCCATGTGACGTAAACTATTAAAGCCTACTTCAGCATGTGTTTTCATTACTTCCCATTCATCTGGATCTAAAGGACCCGGTTTGTTTAATATGCTGTCTGGAATCGCAACTTTTCCAACGTCGTGCAGTGGCGACGCGTAATATAACTCATCAATTTCATGCTCTGTAAGACCATATTTCTGAGCCATCAACTTAGAATACATTGCGACCCTTCTTACGTGGTTACCAGTTTCTTTGGAGCGTGATTCGGCTAATTCACAAACCGAGTAGATAATATCTTTTTGTGTATTAGTGACATCTTCATAAAGTTCTATATTTTCAAGCGCTATAGATACGTTTTTACAAAACAGTTCAATGAGAGAGTAATCTATATGGTTTATTTCTGTAGAACCTTTAATACATAAAACCAATTTTTTGCCGCCGTATACGTTGGAGAAAGTAATACTGTTTTTGTCGGTTATAATTTGGCTTTGTGTCGTCTCTTGGGCTTTATCTTTAACTTCATTAAATAGTTCTGAGTCATCAATAGACAATTCGCTGGTTTGATGGTCACTGCCTTGCTTCACAGCGGCAATAAGCTGCAGGTCCTGCTCGTCTTGTTTAGCCATAAGTGCGTCATATTCCATTAAAAATACGTCGTCCTCTAAGTACAAGATCGCTGCTAGTTGTTCGAGTGCGCCTTGAGCAAAGCCTTTTATGGAATTTTTTTCAAGTATTGTAGCAGTCGCATCAATCACTTTTTCAAGACCGAGGCGATGTTTGTCTAGGGCAATAATATCACGGTAAGAACGCAACGCTGTATAAACCACTGAGTGAAGCTTTTTAGCGGTCAGCTCTGTTTTTTCTGTGTAACCGTTTATATCATATTGTTCAATGACTTCTACTTCTGGAGCTTGACCAGGTTGGCCCGTTCTTAATATGACTCGGACATTGTGATTATCGAGTTCATTTCGAATGTGGTTGACGGTTTTAAGGCCCGCATCATCGGACTCCATGACAACGTCAAGTAAAACGACAGCGACATCGTTTTCATTCGCTAACAACTCACAAGCTTCTTTTCCGGAATAACAATGTAGAAATTCAAGTGGCTTCTCAGCGAACTTAAATTGACCCAATGCAATTTCAGTAATTTTATGAATACTAGGTTCATCGTCGACAATTAATACCTTCCATGGAGAGTGCTCTTCTGCTCCCTCATCGGCTACGACCTCTGCCTCAGGTGCAAAAACAAATGCACTATCTAAACCATCGTTGGACATAGATTTTTGTTCCCATAGTTAATCTAAAATTTTGTGCTACTTTTAATTATAGGTGGCAGCGGTGGTTGTGCGTAACTGCCTGTCTACATTTAATTAAATAGAAGAGGATTGCGGTCTTGTCAATTTTTTTACGTACTCTGATATTGGTAATGGGAACGGCGCTTGCAGCGTTATTAATGTTAGCTATTTTGACCGTAAACTTTAGTCAAAACTACATTAACACCTCTCTCACACAACGACTTGATGCATTAATTAGAAACCAAGAAATCAAAGTTAGTCAGGCACTAGACAGTTGGACGGAATCCGCGGCTTTGATATCAAATAACTCGCAGTTAGCATCAATCATAAGTGAGTATAATGAAAGTGGTGATCCTAACGAATATGTAAAGCTTCGGAATATACTCAATGACATTCTAGAGTCATCAGGTGTGTTGGTTAAGTTGAGTATTTTAACGCCAGAGAGAGAACCTATAGCAAGTCTCGGGTTTCTAAATGAAGTAGAAAGGGGAGCAATTCTAAGAGATGTAAGTGAAGGTTATAGCTTTGGATTCCACAAGATTAGCAAAACAACAATTGGCAAAACATATATCCACTTAAATGAGCCTGTTGTTTATCAAGATGAACTGATAGCTGAGCTAGATATCATTATTGATGTGACTGGGTTTGTAGAAGCCTTTTATGACAAAACAGGTTTAGGAGAAGGGGGATTTACCAGAGTATTAACGTTGACAGCTGTAGGGACTTGGGTCGATATCGAAACCTTGAAGGTTAAACAATCAATTAAGACTGATAAAACCTTGGATAACATTGAATATGATGGTTTATTGTCGTCCTTCTCTAACAACCGAGAAGAGTTTATTACAATATCAAGGCGTCTGAGCGGTCGAAATGTCATATTAGAAGTAAACCTAAATAAATCTGAAGTGTTTGTAGGTATAGACGAATTTTATTCACAGCTCATTATTGCATTTTTTATAGCTATGCTCATTACCGGGGTTATAGGGTGGTTATTTAGCCGGCAAATTACTAGCCCTATTAGAAGGATCAATCAAACGGTTGGAAAAGTAGCGGAAGGGGAAAAGCATATCCCCATTGTCAGTGAGCCAAGAGACCCATTAGAGATAAAAACATTAACAGAAAATATTGCCCAGATGGCTAATAGTCTCTGGAAAATGAACGAAAACTTAGAAACTGTTGTCTCACAGCGAACCGCGCAGTTAACACAATTAACAGAAAACTTAGAGCTCGCGGTCGATGAACGAACAAAAGAGTTTCAAGAGGCCAATGCCTTGTTGCTTGATGCTTTAGAAGAACTTCATGACACTAAGAGTGAGTTGGTTAAAGCAGAAAAGATGGCGTCACTCGGTGAGCTTGTCGCGGGTGTCGCACACGAAATTAATACGCCTTTAGGTGTAGCGGTAACTGGTATAAGCCAAATAGAAGGCCAACTACTCCAATTAGAGACGAACAAAAACACCGGCAAACTAACGGCTTCTAATTTTGATGGGTTTATTGAAGAAACCAAAAACCTTGTAGAGTTGATGAATGACCAATTATCTGTTGCTTCTACACTAATAAAGAACTTTAAGGAAGTGGCCGTCGATCAGAATAATATCGACATAAGGGAAATTGAATTAAATAGTTATATGAATAAAGTAATGGATACGGTTAAACCGAAGTTTAAACCAACGAATATAGATTTGTTTTTAGAGTGTGAGGAAGGCCTCTCAATATCAACTCAACCGGGGGCATTCTCACAAGTTATATCTAATTTATTACTTAACAGTTTAATTCATGCCTATGATGAGAACGAAGTTGGTATGGTTCAAATTAAATGTACGCAACAAAATGATAAGGCAGTTGTCGAGATCAGTGATGATGGTAAAGGTATAAGCGAGGAAAACCTTCAAAAAATATTTGATCCTTTCTTCACAACCAAACGAGGTAGTGGTGGTAGCGGACTGGGTTTGAGCATAGTTTACAACATCGTTACAGAGGCGTTAGGTGGGAAGATAGAGGCATGGAGTGAAGTGGGTAAAGGAACCAAATTTACCCTGACGCTTCCAATTGTTTTGACTGTTGAAGAGGCGAGTGCAACGAAGGAAAAAGAAGACAATGGAGAAAGCGATTAAAAACGGCATCTCAACCCAGTAGCTCGAATTATCCAATTCTAGCTAATAAAAAGGCACTGATTAAAGTGCCTTTTTTAGTATTATAGAACGGTCTAACGCTCGTTTAACATGACAACTGGCTATTTGGGTTGTAAGTCAATTGATTGACCGGTTATTCCAATGCTGTCGTCTGACATTAGGTATAAATAACCAGGCATTAACTCTTCAGGCGTCTTTAATTTTGTCACATCTTCACCAGGATATGCTTTTGCACGCATTTTAGTTTTGGTTGCGCCTGGATTAATACAATTTACGCGTAAATTCGTGTGATCGTATTCATCTGCCATTGTTTGCATTAAGCCCTCGGTAGCAAACTTTGAAAAGGCGTATTCTCCCCAAAATGCTTTGCCTTTTTTACCGACCGAGCTAGAAGTAAATATAACGGATGGGTTTTCTGCTTTTTTTAATACCGGCAACAATGCTTGGGTTAAGAAAAAAGTCGCTTTAAAGTTAACCTTCATGACTTTGTCAAAGCTTTCTTCCGTCGCAAACTCGATTGGGTTAAGACTCGCTAGTATAGACGCATTATTTAGCAGTCCATCTAGACGACCAAACTCATTCTCAATAGTAGCAGCCATGTCTTGATAGTTTCTAACGGTGGCACCTTGCATATCCAACGGAATTATTGCAGGTTCTTTGCCACCATTATTAACGATTTCATCATAAACGGCTTCAAGCTTCTTTACTGTTCGACCTAATAAAATAAGTTCGGCACCGTATTGAGCAAATGTTAAAGCGGCTTGTTTGCCAATACCATCGCCAGCACCAGTCACCAAGATCACTTTGTTTTCTAATAGTTTATTGTTTTTGGGAAACTCAGAAAGGTTCATAATTCACTTCAATAATTTAATTTATGCTAGATATGTTACAGGGCATCGCAATTAAATTCATTATTCGCTACAATTTTTTACATCCAATTTATTGTAAGGGCTAGCTTATTCTTTTTTTCTAATGTAACTTTAACTGGTCTAAGCTGTTAAAAATGTCCAAATTAATAAGCGAAGGTACGCGATGTGGCTTTGCAACAATAATAAAATATAAAGAAACAAGGACTCTGGGGAGAACAATGAAAAAATTAGTACTTAGTATAGCGATTACAAGTGCGTTGGGTCTTACAGGCTGTGATGATACGACTTTAGAAGACGTACAGGCTGAAAACGCTCAACAAAAAGCTGAAATTAAAGCGACCGCTGTTGCCGAAGCAACAACGCCTCGAGTAAGAACCGTATTTAATCCATCTGATGGCGAGTTGTCGATTCCGAACGACCTGCTATTTAGTGGCACTACTGACGGCACGTTAGAAATTCCTGCAGAAGTTGCACAAAAAGAAGCGGGTGAAGGCCTAGATTATGGTAATCCACAAGTTGCGATTGGTGCGCTAGACGGTTGGGGTACTCAAAACTCTTTTACTATCGCCCTAGATTTTGAAAGCGAAGAATTATCAATTGACCCAGCTACTATTGCCCCTGGTGCTGTTGCGTTGTATCAAGTAGAAAAATTTCCATCATTAACAGATCCAGATTGTTCAGATGCGACAAAAGCTGGCTTGTTATGTAAAGGTCACAAGGAATTAACTTTTGGTGTTGATTTTGTAGCAACAATTAGTGGTAAAGACATTGCAATTGTGCCCCTTAAGCCATTTATGGCTGGTGCAAGTTATGTAGTTGCACTAACTGATGATATCAAGGATAGCGCAGGTAATTCACTTGCTCCGTCTGAAACGTACGCATCACTTAAGGCCGATATAGCGACTTCTCCAATTGTTTTGCCGTCTATTCCAGATAGCGAATTAAATGCGACACAAGCAGGTATTCGTTTATTACAAACAATGATCAATAATTTTGAAGACGTGCTTGAGTCTGATCTAAATGCTGATGCATCAAAGATTACTTACACACAAGCGTTTACGGTTCAATCTGCAGGTGTTCCAGCGTCTGATCCACTTCAAGTTGTAAAACAATTAAATGGTAAGGTTTTCGGTGAGACTGCCGCTGTTGATGCGAGTGCTGTAGCTACCGTTATCGCACCTGTCCAGGTTCAAGTTGCTGCCGATACATTTGTAAGCATCTCTGTAGCAGATGCATTAGCGGCTGAAGGTTTAATTCCTTCAGATCCAATGGACCCGACTCACTTGCTATTTAAATCGGGTAACCTTTACTCAGGTAGCATAAGCGTTCCTTATTACCTTGATTCTGACATGAAAGCACTAACAAGTCGTTGGGAAGCTGCATGTGACTCTGGTGTCATGTTACAAGCATTATCAGATGATCAGAAAGCGGCACTATCTGCCGGCGCTGGTGATAACCATGAATTGTGTTCTCAATTTGGTTTAGCGGATTTTGGCATTGATGAATTCCGTCACTTGACCAAATACAATCCAATCCCAGCGGTTAAGTCGATGCAAGACGTAAACGTACAGGTTACTTTACCTAATCCAGATGTAGCGAACATGGTTCGTCCTTCATTTGGCTTACCAGCGGATCTAGCTAAGCCAATGACAGGCTGGCCTGTTGTTATTTTACAACATGGCATTACGTCTCAGAAAGAAGATATGCTTGCGATAACAGGCGTTCTATCTGCGATGGGTTTTGCTACCGTTGCAATTGACCACCCATTACATGGCGAACGCGGCTTCACATTAGAAGATGGTACGGTAATCAATGCGTCTAGCTCTGTAGAGGGTAGCAGCGCAACAAATTACCTAAACCTTGCGAGTTTATTGTCAGGTCGTGACAATATGCGTCAATCTATTGCTGATGGCTTAAAACTAAGACTGTCACTTAACGCTATGGTTGATGCGACAAACCCAACGGTAGCGACGATTGACCCTAGTGAAGTACATTACTTTGGTCACTCGCTGGGCGGCATTACTGGCGTTGGTTTCACCGCTGTTGCAAATAGCCCAACGGGTGTAGAAGAACTGGACGCACTATATAAGATCACCAGTTCTGTACTAGCTAACCCTGGTGCAGGCGTAGGTAACTTCTTGCTAGAGTCAGGCGCATTTGGTCCGTTGGTTAAAGCATCAGTTATTGCAGGTCTTGAAAACGACTTAACAGCAGCGCTTATGGCAAAGCTAGCTCCAGAAGAGTACATGCAAATCATCGCAGCAAACCCGAGTTGTGCCGCGGCACTTGATGCTGAAGGTAATGTCGTAGACCAAAATGTTGCTTTAGTTTGTGCATATGAAGCGCTAATGGCGACCGCAACAGACGAGCAAAAAGCAGATGCAGCCGCAGCCTTTGCATCGTTCTCGTTTGCAGCACAAACAGTTGTCGATGCAGCTGACCCTACAAACTATGCGCAAACGCTAGTTGCGACTCAAACACCAGTATTAGTTTATGAAATGGTTGGTGATTTGGATGAGGGTGGCATGAACAAGCCAGACCAAGTTGTACCTAACAGCGTTTCGACTAATCCATTAGCCGGTACGTCAGGTCTAGAAGCACAAATGGGCTTAACTAAACTTGATAAACAAGCGCTGATGACGACGGAAGGTTCACTTCAAGCGATTGCTGAATTCAGATATGGTGCGCACTCAACTGTGTTGAGTCCAGCTACTGAATTAGAAGGAGCTTACCCTACATTGTTTGGTGCGGTTAACCAAGAAGCGCAAGCAATGGCAGGCACGTTCTTCCTAAGTAAAGGAACAATTGTTTCTGTTTCAGAAGGCGGTTTTAACGCTTGTTTAGTTAAAGGCGCAAACCCAGAAGTTTGTACTGCTGAATAATTAGCTTTTTATCTTACAAAAAACCAGCTTCGGCTGGTTTTTTTATGCAATTTATTTATGTTGTGAAACAATAACGAAATCACAAATTCTAAGTAGGAGAATAGATTGGAATTTTTATATGAATACGGCCTGTTTCTGACCAAGGCGGTTACTATTGTTGTTAGTGTTGCTGTCATTATCGGGTTATTTGTAGGTGCGGCGGTAAAACAAAAACAAAACAAAAAAGGTGAGTTAGTCGTTGAGTGTTTAAGTGATGAGTTTGAAGACGAAATAGATTCTCTTCGAAAATCTATGTTGGACAAAGACGAACTAAAACAATACGAAAAAGAACAAAAGAACAAAGCTAAGAAAGAAAAAAAACAAAATAAGAATAACGAGCAAACTAAAAAGCCAAAGATGTTTGTTATTGACTTTGATGGCGACGTTGAAGCGAGTGCGACAGAGTCTCTACGCGAAGAAATTACTGCTATCATATCAATCGCACAACCAGGCGATGAAGTATTAATTAAGTTAGAGAGCCCTGGTGGATTAGTTCATGGATATGGACTGGCAGCATCACAGATTAACCGTCTAAAAGAGAAAGATATTAAGGTAACTGCGGCCGTAGATAAGGTAGCGGCTAGTGGCGGTTATATGATGGCCTGTGTCGCTGATAAGATTGTGGCAGCGCCTTTTGCGATTTTGGGCTCTATTGGTGTTGTCGCGCAATTACCAAACGTCAATAAGTTACTAAAAAAACATGACGTTGAAATCGAACAGCACACAGCTGGAGAATACAAACGGACGCTGACTGTCCTTGGTGAAAATACCGATAAAGCGAGAGAGAAGTTTAAAGAAGAACTAGAGCACACTCATGTTTTATTTAAAGACTTTGTTTCGAAAAACCGCAGTGAACTCGATATAGATAAAGTTGCGACAGGTGAACACTGGTATGGTCTTCAAGCTAAAGAGTTAAATCTTATCGATGACATTAAAACAAGTGATGATTTGGTTTTAGAATCGCACCAAACGTTCGATGTGTTTAGTGTTGAATACAAAATCAAACACAACCTAGTAGAGAAGCTAGGGGTAGTGTCTGCAAATACGTTAACCAAAGTGGTAGGGCGACTTTCAACTTGGTCACTGACAAATTCAAAATAAAAACACAAAAATTTAACAAAAAATCAAAAAAGAAATTTATGAATTATAAAAACTATAAGCTTACACGCTTTTTGTCTACTGCGGTCTTGGGCGCGGTCGCAATCATCGGAAATGCTAATGCCGTAGCAAGTTCAAGTGAAACAGTTACAACTAGTGACAGAGCGATAACCCTTGAAAAAATCATGTCAGATCCTTCTTGGATTGGAAACACCCCTAAAGGTGCAAAATGGTTACCTGATAGTCGCCACATTACTTATACACAAAACGTGGCGAATAGTGCGATAGATAAAGTTGTTAGATTAGATACACAGGCTGGAAGCGACAAAACCAAAGCGGCTCAAGTTGGCCTCGATGCATTACATACAGTCAAACTAACTCAAACTGTTTATAACGATACCCATGCAGCCTACGTGTTTAATGGTGATATTTTTGTAACGAATCTACGATCGAACAAAACCAGACAGATTACATTTACCTCAGCGAAAGAATCGTCGCCGCAATGGTTGTTAGATGGCTCTTTGGGTTATTGGCAGAGGCAAACGTTTTTTACGGTCGACCTTGATAGCAATGTAACAAAAGAGTTGTTTAACGTTGTAATGGCTGAAGCACCAACGGCCCCTGAAGGTCCTAAAGACATTATTGCTAAAGAACAACATCAATTAATAGGGTATGTGGCAAAAGAGTTTGCTAAAAAGCAAGAGCGCTTTTCTCATGCTCAAGAACTAAAAGAACAAAACCAAGCGGCCAACAAGCCAACGTTTTATTTTGGCAAGGGGCAGCTGTTAAGAACCGCGAAAGTGTCACCGAAGGGCGATAAGGTGCTGGTTGTCACTGCGCCTAAAACACAACGTCGTGGCGAAAACGATTTAATGCCGAACTATATTGGCCAAGACGGTCGCATTCAGTTTGAAAAAGTAAGACGTCGTGTCGCTGATGCGAAGCCAGTCCAACAATCATTTTTTGTTGTTGACTTGATTACCAAAGAAGTAAAAGAGTTAGCTATTTCTGACCTGCCTGACTTTGATAAAGATGTCCTCGCAAGTGTTAAAGCTGAGAACGCTGAAGCACTAGGTAAAACGTACGAATCAAAACCATCTCCTCGACACATTAACTTGATCGTCGATTGGACATGGGATCAATCAGCAGTGCAGTGGCACCCTAAAGGGAACCAAGTAGCAATCATGCTGGAAGCGTGGGATAACAAAGACCGTTGGTTAGCTACTGTCGATTTTAAAAAGAATAAATTTCTCACCCAACATCAACTACACGATGATGCGTGGATTAACTATACCTTCAATGACTTTGGCTGGTTCCCTAACTCAGAAAAGTTGTATTACCTGTCAGAAGAGAGTGGATACTCGCACCTTTACACAAAGCAGCTGAAAGACAAACGTGCTAAACAGCTGACTAAAGGGGAATTTGAGGTTTCACAAGTAAAGTTAGACAAACAAGGTAAATCTTTTTTCTTTAGAGCCAATGTTAATCATCCTGGTGAATACCATATCTATAGGCTAAGTAGTGAAGCGAAGAAAGAAGGCGCACCTTCGCCATTAACTTCAGAACTAATTGGTGATAACAATTACAAATTGAGCCCAGATGAGTCAAAATTGTTGATTTCCCACTCAAGCTTATTGCGCCCAACTGAACTTTACTTGGTAGATTTATCTTCCAAGCATACAACTAAGCTTACTGATACCGTATCTGCAGAATTTAAGGCGATGCCTTTCAAGGCACCTAAAATAATTGCTGTACCTTCGAGTCACACAGATAAGCCTATTTATGCACGCCTTTATCTTCCAGAAAACTACAAGGAAGGCGAAGCGCGCCGTGCAGTAATCTTTAACCACGGAGCAGGATATTTACAAAACAGCCATAAAGGCTGGTCAGGTTACTTTAGAGAATTTATGTTCCATAATATGTTAGCGGAGCAAGGTTATGTCGTTCTTGATATGGATTATCGTGCTTCTAAAGGTTATGGCCGTGACTGGCGTACTGCAATTTACCGTCAAATGGGCACACCAGAAACTCAAGACTTGGTTGATGGCGTTGATTGGTTGGTAAACAACGCAAATGTTGATCGTGAACGCGTTGGCACATACGGTGGTTCTTATGGTGGCTTTATGACCTTTATGGCATTGTTTACCGAGCCTGACTTGTTCCAAGCTGGTGCGGCTTTAAGGCCAGTTACCGACTGGGCACATTATAACGATGGCTATACGTCAAATATCCTTAACCGCCCAGAAGACGATATGATAGCTTATCGAAGAAGCTCTCCAATTTATTTTGCAGAAGGTTTGTCGAAACCGCTTTTAATAAATGCACCTATGATCGATGACAATGTGTTTTTTGTAGACGTTGTGCGTCTGGTCCAGCGTATGATCGAATTAGAAAAGGAAGATTTTGAGACTGCAATCTACCCTGTAGAGCCGCATGGTTTTAGAGAGCCATCAAGTTGGCTTGATGAGTACCGTCGAATTTACAAGTTATTTGAAGAAAACTTATAACTTGTTAGCTAGAGACTTGAAAGACTGCTTCGGCAGTCTTTTTTTTGCTGATTTTATTAGCGAAGCGTTAGGTTACTTTAAAAGTATCGATATACTTTTTACGTGACAAATACGTTATGCCAAAAATAAAACCAAGAACAACACCAATAGCATGTGCTTCATATGCAACGGCAGCATTTATCAGTTTGCTCGTGCCATCGTCTGTACCGAGCAGCATTTCCCAAGCAACTTTTGAAATCATACCTACTAGCAATAAATAACCACTTTTATCTTTGCGTTTAATGTCGACAAACGCGCCAACGACCAACAGAAAGTGAATAATGCCTGAAAAGCCAAAATACAAATTATAAAAGGCGAAATACCAAAGGCATATGCCAATACAAATAGAGGCTATCCCTACGATATTAAGCAGGCGAAAGTTCGGATAATATTCACCATGTAATGCCCAGACGAGCAATAAGCCAGCACAATTTAAAAAAGCATGGTTCAAGTTTGAATGAACAAATTGACCGGTGACAACCCGCCAAACTTCACCTTGGCTAATAGCCTCGGTATCAAATATAACGTATTTGATATCAGAGCTACCAATAAGGGTCATAACGATGCACGCGATCATCAACCCCAAAAATGGCAGGGTATATTTTAATTGAGTGGGAAAACCTAGCAATTGAACCTCTTTTAACTTGATTGCCTATGTTTTTAAATTGGATTTGTTACCATGTAGACATGTCAGTAGTTTTTAGGATTTTTATGCGGTTATTAACCCTTATTCCATTTGTTTTTGCAAGCACTGTGTTTTCACAGCAAGTAACGGACAAGCAACAAGAATCAGCATCAAAGGCGGTTCCAGAAGCATTTACTGGTCTTAATTATACGAAGGCAAGCTATTCTAAAAAAGGTATGGTTAGTGCTGCTAATCCCCATGCAGTAAATGCAGCTATCACTATTTTAAAAAAGGGCGGTACTGCCGTAGATGCTGCAATAGCAGCTCAAGTTATGTTGACCTTGGTTGAACCTCAAAGTTCAGGTATTGGTGGCGGTGCCTTTATGCTTCATTATTCAAACTCTGATAAGACTTTGCGTTCTTATGATGGCAGAGAAACCGCACCGTTAAAAGCCACTCCAGAGCTGTTCTTGGGCGAAGATGGTAAGCCACTTCGATGGATTGACGCTGTAGTGGGAGGACGTTCAGTAGGTGTACCCGGTATTTTGAGGATGCTAGAAAAAGCACATCAAGCTCATGGGAAATTAGATTGGCAGATTCTATTACAACCAACCATTGACTTGGCAACGTCTGGTTTCGTTGTAAGCCCAAGGTTAGCAAAGTTAGTACAGATGGAAATGAACCCAGGGCTTAAGCACTCAGTGAGCGCAAAGGGCTATTTCTATCCTAATGGTAAAGCGTTAAAAGCCGGACAACGAATTACTAATCTACCATATGCGACGGTACTTAAAGACATAGCCAAAAATGGTGTTGATTCATTTTACAAAGGCAAGATAGCGAAACAAATCGTTCAAGCGGTGACGACTTCACCTGTGGCGCCCGGTTTGTTAAGTACTAACGATTTAGCCAATTACGAAGCAAAAGAGCGCGAGCCAGTTTGCATTGATTACCAATCTAAAGAGCAGTTTAAAGTTTGCAGTATGGGGCCACCAAGTTCTGGTGGTATCACCGTTTTACAAATTTTAAAGTTATTAGAGCGATTTGATTTGGACCAGTCTCCTTATTTAAGCCCATTAACGGTTCATCGTTATACACAAGCAGCAAAATTAGCATTTGCTGATAGAGACAGGTATATCGCAGATAGTGATTTTGTAGATGTTCCAGTTGCCAAAATGTTGGACTCAACTTACCTACAACAACGCTCGTTACTTATCAGCGATACCAAAGATATGGGTAAGGCAAAGGCGGGTGACTTTTCATTAGAACGCCAAAGTAGTCAAAGTCTCTCGCAACCAAATACCAGTCATTTATCCATTATTGACGCCAGTGGAAATGCAGTGTCTATGACCTCTAGTATTGAAATGGGTTTTGGGTCGACGGTGATGAGTAATGGTTTTTTATTAAATAACCAGTTAACGGACTTCTCTCTTAACCCAGTTAAAAAGGGCAAATTGGTTGCTAATCGTGTCGAGGGTAACAAACGACCTAGAAGCTCGATGAGCCCTGTTATTGTTTTTAAGAACGATGAATTATACGCAGTAATAGGCTCTCCAGGCGGCAGCCGGATCATTAATTATGTTGGTTTCGCTTTGGTGGGGCTTTTAGAATTTGGAATGGATATGCAAGCTGTTGTTGATTCTCCTCGAGTTTCTAATCGAAATGGTTATACAGGGCTTGAAGCTAATCAGGGCTTAGAAGCATTAAAAAGCGCATTAATGCAAAAAGGGCATAGAGTTAAGGTTATACCGATGACATCTGGTATTCATGGTATTTTGAAAACTAAAGAGGGGTGGCAGGGCGCAGCTGATCCACGTCGTGAGGGAACAGCCGTTGGTCTCTAAGGGACTTGTTATAATGCTATCTGCGGGCGTAGGGATCGCCCGCTATCTTTGATATTTTCCATTTTCCTTTTACTTTCTCAAATTTTACCTGTCGTAAGTCGTTAACTCTATCACCCTGATAAAAACCTGAAAATAGAATGTTAACCGAAGTCGTTTTTGCAATATCTGTCTCTACTTGGCTCAACGTCCTGTCAATTTTTAATTCGACGCCTGGATCAAACTGTAAATTTAAAACATAACGTGCATAACCTTTGGTGCTTCCATAAGACTTTATAATACGAGCATGGCTCTTGGTTGATAAAGAAAGTGCTTTGTCTAAATCACTTTCATTATAAAGCGCATCGAAAAAAGCCAATGCTTTGTATTCCGGAGTATTGGGGTTTGCAAATGCTGGTATGTTTTCGCTTTGACGACCACAAGAACATAACAACAGAATAACAGATAAAAGTGAGACAATTTGAAAGGTTTTATTCACAAACAACTAATCCTATTCTGATGGATAGTTTTAGTTTATATACGAATGTGCAGTTTTAAAAGGGTCATCAACATAATAATGATGACCCTTGAGGTTAACGGTAGGTTTTGGACTACTGAACTAGTTCTTCGTCACCAAACTCACCAGCAAATAATGGCGATGACAAGTAACGTTCAGCAGAACTAGGGATAATGACAACGATGTTCTTGTCTTTGTATTCGTCACTTTCAGCTAAGCGTTTGGCGGCAACAACTGCTGCACCAGAAGAAATACCCGCTAAAATACCTTCTTCTTTCATTAATCGGTGCGACATTTCCATCGCTTCTTCGTTGGTCACTTGCTCAACGGCGTCGATCATTTCTAAGTCTAGGTTTTTAGGAATAAAACCTGCGCCAATACCTTGAATTTTATGAGGTCCTGGCTTTAACTCTTCACCGGCTAATTTTTGAGAGATGACAGGAGAATCTTTTGGCTCAACCGCTACCGACGTTATCGCCTTACCTTTTTCTAGTTTGATGTAACGACTAACACCAGTGATCGTTCCACCTGTGCCTACACCTGCGACAAATACGTCGATATTACCGTCAGTTGCTTCCCAAATTTCAGGCCCAGTAGTTTCAAAATGAATTTGTGGGTTGGCTGGGTTTTCAAATTGTTGAAGTAACACATATTTATCAGGTGCACTTTCGACAATCTCTTTTGCTTTCGCAATAGCACCACCCATGCCTTTTGGCCCTTCGGTTAAAACAAGGTTTGCGCCAAGTGCTTTGAGTAGTTTACGGCGCTCAAGACTCATTGTTTCTGGCATGGTTAATGTCAATTTGTAACCACGAGAAGCAGCGACGAATGCCAATGCAATACCAGTATTGCCTGAGGTTGGCTCAATTAATTCTTTGTCTTTTGTCAAAACACCCGTTTTTTCGGCATCCCAAATCATGTTAGCGCCAATACGACATTTTACACTAAAAGAGGGGTTTCTTGCTTCCATCTTCGCAAATACGTTACCAGTAGTTACGCGGTTAAGTTTGACTATTGGAGTGTTACCAATACTTGTTGAGTTGTCTTCAAAGATTTTTGTCATGGGAGTTCTCAATATCTATAAATAATAAAGTGAGTATACACAGAACATGTGGGAATTTAGGTCAATTTTAAAAGCACGAAACTGAATATATTATGCAGCTTGTTTATATAACTAAGATTTTGAATACAACAGAATGATTAGAATATAGAGTTATTAAAAGAAGGGCAGTTTATGGTGTCAGTTTTTAACCTTGGGTGGTAAACTTGCCGCAAGAATTTCTAATGATAATAATAACAATGGCACGTAGACTTCCACCCCTCAATTCTTTAAAGGCATTCGAAGCAGCCGCCAGAAACCTTAGTTTCACGAAGGCAGCAGAGGAGTTGTTTGTAACTCAAGCAGCGATAAGTCATCAAATTAAACTTTTAGAAGAGCATTTAAGCATAAAATTATTTATGCGAAGAAATCGATCTTTGCTGCTTACTGAAGAGGGACAGAGTTATTATTTAGACATAAAAGAAGTATTCACACATTTACACGAAGCGACTGAACGCCTTTTGAGTCGTGGAGCTAAAGGGTCGGTAAGTATCGCATTAACACCTAGCTTTGCTATTCAGTGGCTAGTACCGCGGCTTAGTGATTTCTCTCAGCACAACCCTGATATTGATATTAGGATTAAAGCCCAAGATCACGATGAGAACTCGTTAACAGATGATGTAGACGTCGCTATCTACTACGGAAAAGGCCAATGGCACGGTATTCATGCTGACAAGTTGCATACAGAGTATTTGGTTCCTGTATGTTCGCCGTTGTTATTGTCACAAAATGATGGTCTTCGCTCACTTGAAGATTTAAAAGATTTTACATTATTACATGATACGTCGAGAACGAATTGGAAAGACTATATTAAGTCTGTGGGTGTGAGCGGTGTAAATGTCAATCAAGGTCCCGTATTTTCTCACTCATCGATGGTTTTACAAGCCGCAATTCATGGCCAAGGAATAGCGCTAGCACACAGCGTGCTAGCACAACCAGATATTGATTCAGGTCGTTTAGTGGTCCCATTCACGCAAGCACTAGTGAGTGAGAGAGCTTATTATCTTGTATGCCGAGACTCACAAGTAGAAAGCCAAAAGATTAAAGTGTTTAGGCAATGGTTATTAAACAAGGTAAAAAAAGAGC
Organism: Psychrosphaera sp.; assembly: GCF_982872775.1. Taxonomy (NCBI): domain Bacteria; kingdom Pseudomonadati; phylum Pseudomonadota; class Gammaproteobacteria; order Alteromonadales; family Pseudoalteromonadaceae; genus Psychrosphaera; species Psychrosphaera sp. The sequence continues at coordinate 37,792 of NZ_CEYNSH010000014.1, forward strand.
AACAGGAGCTTTCTTTTGATTAATACGTCTGAATCAACTTTGCAAAGAGACATTTATCTCGTTGAAAATGCAAAAGGTACTGTTTTATTGAGCCATGGTGCTGGGGCAGGCAATCGACACACCTTTATGAGGTCTATCGCTGATGGGCTGTGTGAAAAGGGTTTTAATGTTGTGTCGATCAACTTTCCTTATATGCAACAAGCTTACGAGCTAGATAAAAAAAGACCGCCTAATAGGGTGCCACAGTTAGTAAGCTACCTCGAACAAGAACTCGGTCATATTGTCAAAAATTCAGCGCTTAGTGCTCCGTATTTTGTAATGGGTAAAAGCATGGGTGGACGTGTTTCCACGTTGTTGAGCTCGCAATTAGCTGATCGCACGTTAAACAATAACACCGAATTAAACGATGTGGTAAAGGCAACGATCGTATTGGGTTATCCATTTATGCCACCGGGAAAACCAGAAAAGCTGGCTGATCGTATGAGTCACTTTGTTAGCTTATCGTCTCCGCTCTTAATACTTCAAGGTGAGCGTGACACCTTTGGAAATATGGAAACACTTAAAGGCATTGAATTACCTCAAGGTATCGATTTGCAGTGGGTTGTAGATGGAGATCATAGTTTTAAGCCGAGAAAGTCCTCGGGTAAAACGGAACAACAAAACATCGAACAAGCGGTAACACAAAGCGTAGAATATATGGAAAAGGTTATCAATGGCATTTAATAAACGATTAGTTCAATATTCGGCAGTTTTAGGGTTTTGGGGAGTAACGTCAGGCGCATTTGGTGCCCATGCCCTTAAAAGTCAGTTAAGTGAATACGCTATGAGTATTTGGCAAACAGCGGTGCTTTACCTTTTCGTTCATACTATGGTTGTATTGTTTTTGGCCTTATTGAATCCCAATAAATTAACGAAACGTGCAGCGTTGTGCTTCTTGTCTGGGTGTGTTGTCTTTTCTGGTTCACTGCAATTATTGGCGCTCACTGGCACAAAGTGGCTGGGTGCAATTACACCAATCGGCGGAGGGCTCTTTATTGCTGGGTGGTGTTATCTATTTATTTTGGGTTATCAATTTAATAAGAAAAACTGACTTGGTTTAGACGATTATAGTCATTTTTTAAAACAGTTTAGATTGTGGGCCTAATGAATCAATGACTTCGACATAGAGCTGTTTAAGCTCTGCGTCGTTGTAACCAATCATCTTTTGAACACTCTTTAATTTTCCTAGGCTGCATGGCTGGCTGTTCCCCAGATGCATATTCATAAATACCCATTGGCTTAAACAAATGACCGAAACCGAAATTTTAGACGCTCTAGGTAAGGTATTAGGGTCTAAATCGCCTTCAAGAAACTTGAAATAGTCATTTATTGGTGCTTGATATGCTTTAGGAAGTAACCACTGCCTAGTCACTTTATTGACTAACTGTCTCCATTGTTTCGGGTGATTGATAGCAAAGAATTCTGCAAAAGTAGCCTCTGGTTTTTGCTGTAACTTAGACAAGCCGATGCTTGCTGCATACCTACCTTTAGGGATCATCAAAAGTGCGTGCATCATTAATTGATTTATTAAGCCAAAATACTCTGGAATCTCAGCTCCAAAATCATTTGCTAGTTTTTTACCGATCTGAGCCAATTGATTCGCTTTGTTATATGCCTCTTTAGAGCCAATAAACCGTTGTTCATCTTGTATGTGATAGATTTCACTCATACAAACAACTGGATATAACCGAACTATCCCTATTAAAGCAGCAGCGTGTTTGATGTCATTTATAGGTTTTTGAACACGTGTAATATCTGAAGCATATTGCTTGATATAACTTGCTGTTTGAAGGTCTTGTTGTAAATGTTCAGCTATCTTTTTTGTCGTGCTGGTTAAAATAAGTCGAGACAACTCTCTCAAATTATCCGGCGGAAACAAAAAGCACTTGTCTTTCTTGTGTGACAAAAGTTGTTTATTAATACGGGTTATTGCCTCAAATTGACAAAGCTTAGGCCGCGCCAAATCAAGTGCCGTGAAATCAAAGGCCGCTAACTTAGCGGTGAACCGAATCTCATTAGGTTTGTAAATTTCAATGTCGATGTTTTTCAAAAATGGTGACTGTTCAAAGGTTACAACGGTCCACTTCGTACTCTGTTTTAAATGTGTACTTTTACCGATCTTTTGACTTAATGGACGGTAGCATGCGATGAGAAACCCGATTTGATCAACATGAGTTCGGACCAACAACCCTATGTTTGAAAGTCCTGAAATCCTTTCCAAAATCTCAAAGCAATGTCTCCTTACAAAGGGCTTTGATAGTTTATTCAAATGTGTATAAGGAAGCCGGTTCAGCCCATTGAACGGTGTTGACTTATTTCCTGTAAGAAGACCCATCGCTAGCAAGCAGCCATTAACGGTGGTCAAGATGATACTCTGGCTCAACTGTGATTTTGCTTGGTACTCATTAAAACTACCAATTTGAGATAATAGGCGCAGAACTTCGGCATTATTCTTAGTTGCTGTTTTACCTAATGAAAATGCTTGTTTGGCTATTTGACTTAGCGGAATTTGAGTCGGTTTAACAGATGTATTATTTAGTTGCTTTGTCCAAATAAGGCTAAGCAAAAGCGTACTTTTTGCAATATAGATTTGAGATTGACGATCATAATGAAATTGCGACGAGATGGTATTAACCATCAAAACGGTTTTGACGACAAAATTGGTTAAGCGAGTATGGTTGTTGTTTAAATTATTGAGGGCAACAAAATGGAAAAAAGCATCGGTATCCAACAATTTAAAGGACTGTTGGATGGCTTCTGCCAAGTCCTCACTTTTTAATGTATCTTTTTGACGAAAAGTTTTTAACAAAACAGAAAACGTTTCGAACAGAGTTGAAAGTTCTATTCTCGCGGTTTGTTTATCACTGTTATGGTTTTCTTCAATCGTCATTAAAATGCATTATATTTTTCAAAGGCTGTTATTCCCCAAGCAATCAGCTTGCCATCTTTGAATAATAGTGGAGTACATTCGTCTTTTGTCGTAATGCCATCAGATTTCGCATGATTCGTACGATAAAACATAACTTGTAACGTTTTATCTTCGTCCATTCTGGCTTCTGTAATATCGGGGGCACCGAGCAGTTCAATAATCTTATCGCGAGTGTAATTCTTAGAAAGGTCTAGTTGATTAATGAATTTTAGATTATAAGATTGCCTGTCTTCCCAAGTCATTTGATCCGGATCATCCTTATAAAAGGTAAGTACCAGCGCAGCAAAGACGCCGTATAACACAAAACCGATGACGACATATTTGAAAACAGAGTTTTTCATTTCGATCCTTCAGAGTAAAAAAAAGCCTCTGACATTATAATGACAAAGGCTTAGTATTAAAGTACCAATATGTAAAAAATATTGTCTAAACTTAATTAAATAATCTCATAACAAGGTTCATACGCAGCACCTGGTAATTTCATCCTTCCTTGCGCTATGAAAGCCATAAGTAAGGAGTCCATGCGTTGCATCAACTCAGGATCACCAGACAACTTGAATTTACCATGTTGTTGGACCGCTTTTATGCCTTCATCTTTTATGTTGCCGGCAACAATACCTGAAAAAGCACGGCGAAGGTTTGCCGCTAAGCTCTGCGCTGGCTGGTCTAAGTGTAAATCCAAATTCGCCATATTCTCATGACTAGGAATAAAGCTTTGTTGGAAATCTTGTGGAATTTTTAGTGTCCAGTTGTACTGGTATGCATCACCGATCTCACGTCGATAATCGCGAACTGGAGTCATACTTTGTTTCACTAATTTTGCCACTGCGGGCGCGTCATTTGGAATAATCGTTAACAAATCACGGGCTTCTTGCCCTAACGTTTTCTCTACAAATTCTGCAATTTTTTCAAAGTAAGCGATTGAAGAGTCTGGCCCGGTTAACACGATAGGTAATACTTGTGCCGAGTTAGTAGGATCCAACATGATTCCTAGAATATAAAGTAGCTCTTCAGCCGTACCGGCACCACCTGGGAAAATAACGATAGAGTGGGCGACACGTACAAAAGCCTCTAATCTTTTTTCGATGTCGGGCAGAATAACGAGTTCATTTACAATCGGGTTAGGTGCTTCTGCGGCTATGATACTTGGCTCCGTTAAACCGAGATAGCGACCGTTTTTGATTCGCTGTTTACTGTGTGCAAGTGTGGCACCTTTCATTGGCCCTTTCATCGCACCCGGTCCGCAACCTGTACATATATTTAATCCACGCAGACCAAGCTCATAACCGACTTCTTTGGTGTAGTCATATTCTTCTTCATTAATCGAGTGGCCGCCCCAGCAAACAACAAGGTTAGGGTGGTCAATTGGTTTAATAACATTTGAATTTCTGAGCATATCAAAAACGTTATTTGTGATTTGATCTGCTGTAGTCATGCCAGGCACGTCTAAGTTTTTGAACTTTTCAGCGTTAAATAAAATATCTCGAATGACCGTTTGTAAATGTTCTTGAATACCTGTGATGATTTTACCATCTACAAAGGCCGACTCTGGAGGATTGATAAGTTCTATTTTTATACCACGCTCTCGAGCAATTAAATGAATATCAAAGTCTTTGTATTTTTCATACACGTCTGAGCTAACATCTGTTGTGCTGCCTACGTTTAACACTGCGAGTGCGCAGTTTCTAAATAATTGATAAAGATTACTATTTGAAGATTTTTCTAATAATTTTACTTCGATTTGTGAAAGGACGTTCATGCCGTCTAGTGGGTTTAACTCTACTCTCATAGAGACTCCTTATTATTTAAAACACACCCTGTTTCTTCCTGTATTTTTTGCTTCATAAAGTGCTTTGTCTGCACGATCAAAGGCAGTATGGATATTATCGCTCTCTAAAAGCTGGGTGTAACCTATTGATATTGTGATATTTAAGGGGGTATCTTTTACCTTAAATGGTATTTTTTCAACTGCTATTCTTACTTTTTCTAATGGAGCAGCTACTTCATTAGGACCGCTATTTAATAAAATTGCAACAAATTCTTCACCGCCGTATCGAGCTAAAAAGTCGGTAGCCCGTAAATGTTTCTTTAATGTTGAAGCAACAATCTTAAGTGTTTTATCTCCGACGCTGTGGCCGTATGTGTCGTTGATATTTTTAAAATGGTCGATATCCATTACCGCTATACACATAGGTTGCGGTTGTCTTTGCCACCTTTTATGTTCCTCTTGAATACGGGTGTCATAAGCACTTCGGTTTGGTAGACCAGTTAAAGTGTCGATACCATTGCGAACTTTTTCTTCAATCCACTTTTTCCGATAATATTCAGTTCTTTGTTCTAGTCCGCCTAGTTTAGATTCCATTTTTTGAAGTGCTTCTTGCAGTTTATCACTTCGTTCTTGCTCGATGATGTCTCTCTCTTTTATGGATGTATTTATTACACCAAGTTTTTTATCTATGACGATTTGTAATTCATCAAGAGAGGTTGCAGATGTTGTACTCTGTGACAATTCGGCTATCTGTTGGTCAATTTGTTTATTTAGTTTACGAAGCTGCTCATCATAGCCTTTAGAGCTCTTCAATGAGCTAATCAGAGTCTTGTGAACATCAGCCAGTGCTTTATTGATATTAAGTATAAGCTTTTGAGTCTGACTATATTCCTCTGTAAAACGACCCACCACCTCTTCAAAAAATTTGAGGCAAATATCGACTTTGTGATCATTGTTGTTAGCTAATTTTATACGTTCGGAAAAGCTGTCTAAACTGGGTTTGATAACGTCGTTTTTAGAGAGTTTTATAAGTCCCGAAACCAACTTGTCGATGACTTCTTGATTAAAATTATCATGCTCAGGTGCTAAGTTTGCTGATTGGATAGTTTCCGCTTGGTTATTCGCTCCTTTTAGAGCGGTAACTATATCGAAAAAAGTTAAAAAGTTTGGTTGCAATTCGGCAAGTTGGTTTGAATCAGTCGCTTTGAGCTTGTTCATCACCATACGCAGCTGGCGACGAATTGTGTCGTCCATGCCTTTGCTGGCTTGTAAAGATTCACCGGCCGCCAATAGATGTGTTTTTAGCTCTCGAAGACCCGCCGTAAAGCGCTTTTCAAACTCTGATAAAGTACTGGTCAATTCGTTTAGTGAATTGGATAGTTGATCTAAATCTCCATCACTTTTAATTTTCTTTCGAACGGTGGCTAACTTTTTGTCAAATTCTTTGTTATTTCCTTTTAAAATCAACCCAAGTCTATCAATTACTTTGCAAGCACCTTTGACTATCTCACTTTGTTGAGATAAATCGCGTCTAAGCTGTGTGATTTCTGCTTTTTGTTTTGAATCCATAAAGTTCTTATGACCAGAGACTATTTGAAAAGGGTATTTGTAGGTAACTATAATAACAAAGCATAAAAAAAGCCATTCAACATGGCTTTCTTAAATCATTAAAAACTTAATTTTACTGAGTTTATTTTTAATTAATCCGTAAAACTAAAAATTATTTAGTCAAATAATATGGCAACCAGTTCGGCTCGCTTGAATATTCATCATTCATCTTGTTTCTCCATTTTGCTCGTTGGCAAGTTAACTTACTTAAGTTTACGTCAAGTTAGAGAATAATGAAAGTGTGTATGTAATATTACAATCAGAATTACATAATTGGGGAGGTTATAAATCTGATGTGCCAAATAGCTGGTTATAGCTTCGTAATGCCTGGTTATCGGACATGTTTGCCAAATAGTCACACACAAATCGTTTAATAGCTGTTTCATCTGAATCAGGCTTCAAGTGCTGTGAAATATGCTTGGGCGTCAGTCTTATTGGCTCTGAATAAACGGCGTCAAACAAGTTTGCTAAGATTTGTTGACCTTTGAATTCGGCTTGTTGTATTTCAAAACTTTGAATAACTCTATTAAAAACAAACCCTTTTAGTAACTTTAAAATCGGCGCTGACGTTGCAGTGAGTCGAATATTAAACGCGAATAATGGTTCAGCAAATTGTTCATTAACCTGAAAGGTTTCAGTATTGGTTATCAAATGATTTACCAGTGCACCAATTGCATTTTTACGCTCGAACAGTTCGTCACTAAACAGCATATTAGATAGCTGTTCAGAATGCTTTCTAGCCCAAGGATTATCTAATGCTTTAAAAGCTGGTAGTACGTCGTGAAACCACATATCTTTGGTGACGATGTTTAGTGCGATAGCGTCTTCTAAATCATGAACTGCATAAGCGATATCATCGGCCATTTCCATAATTGATGCATCAAGTGTTTTATAAACCGAACTGGTCTGTTGATACGGTGTTGTTAAAACCTTTGAGCCGGTATCTTGAGTCTCAATATCTTGTGTTGTGAATAGTTCGATATCAGAAGTTGAGAAGCCATCTAAAGCCCAGTTGATTATCGGTTTGTCGATGCCAAATAGGCCTTTTACTGGTTTCCATTTAGATTGTTCGATAAAGGGCGTCGATTGGGTATCTTCAAAGTTAAGGTTGCTTCTTATAAACTGGGGATACTTAATTAACCCTAACGTCGTACGCCGAGTTAAGTCCATGCCAAAATCTTTTGTGTAAGGCTCTAGTTTAGCAATAATACGTAAAGCATGGCCATTAGCTTCAAACCCTCCGGCTTTCCACATTTTGTAGTTTAAGGCGACTTCGCCGCCATGGCCGAATGGTGGGTGGCCAATATCGTGCCCCAGACATAATGATTCTATTAAAGCGTCTGATGGAAGTATTTGGTTTAATTTTGGACTTTGTAGTACCTCTGGATGTTGTTTTAGGTGGGCCAGTATACCAGTTCCAATTTGAGCGACTTCTAGCGAGTGGGTTAATCGAGTGCGATAAAAGTCGTCGTGACCAACACCTAAAATTTGGGTTTTGGCTTGTAATCGTCGAAAAGCAGATGAATGTAGTATTCTTGCTCGGTCTCTCTGATATGGATCTCGATGATCGTTCGGACGGACATTGTTTGTACCAGAGCGACGTTGCTGATATATATTCATTACTTACACCCACCTATATAGTTTGATTGCATAGCAATAAAATTAACTATGGTTAATCCCGAAGCATCTTATTTATCCAAAGGCGCTGATATTTCATCCAAACTTAAAGAAAAGCTCGGCAGGAAGACCTCTATGAAGTAATTTAATTCGTCGGAACGATAGCTTTGCATTGTGTTTTCTATATTCTTTCTGGCTTTCTCGAACTCATGATTACCCGCAGATATTTCTTCTAATGTCTTAATGTAACCACAAATAACATCAGCTGATTTAACAATTCTGGCGACTTCACTATCGATGTGGTGGTGGTCAATTAACTCTGCAAACTCTTCTCTGAACTCTTCTGGTAGCATATTTATAAGCTGTTGCTCTGCAATGTTTTCGACTTTTTTATAGGCATTTGCTATTTCATCATTGTGATATTTGATAGGGCTAGGCAAATCGCCTGTCAAAACTTCACTTGAGTCATGGTAAAGCGCAACAACGGCAACGTGTTCTGGGTTGATATTTCCACCAAACTTTTTGTTTTTAATAATTGCTAACATATGGGCAACAGTTGCTACTTGATGACTGTGTTCCTGAACATTTTCAGGCGTAATTGTGCGCATTAACGGCCATCGAAAGATAAGTTTTAAACGTGACAGATTGGCAAAAAAGTGACTGTTTTCCATGTAGTTTTACTTCTTAGTTTAAGCTCTATAAAAAAATCATAACAAACAAAAGCTTTTGTCTGAAACATAATTAACAATTTGTTGCACATTGAACCAGAAAACCATTTTCACAAAATAGGCTATCTACTATATTTAGTTATTATGCATACAAAAAAGGTTATTTATGCCGTTTCCAGTCATCGCGATCGCAGGCGCAATTGCTACCGTTGCCGCGACCTCTGAGATTTTGTCTCATAACCAATTACGCCTTCAATCAAAACGTACAGTTAAACCCGTGTATGGTTCTATTGTTTGCTGTGAAGTTTATGAAGAATTTGAACACACCGGAGTATGGCTCGATGAAGATATTATCATTGAATTTAGTAACAATGGCTTGATTAAATCAATGACGCCTGAAAGGTTCGTAAAAGGGCGCTCAGGCAATGAGATTTATGTTGCTTGTAATGATAAAGGGAGTGTCATTGCCAACAAAACTTGGGGTGATGCGGCACTCAAAAGTATATTTACTTATCAAAATTACCATTTGTTGATGAATAATTGCCATTCATTTGTTGCAAGTTGTATTGATCAGCAAGTACAAGTTCGTTCTTTTTCTGAATTACATGATTTTTTATCTGACCTGAATTCTACTGGCGTAGTGTGGGATAAGGTTAAGGTATAACAAGTTAAATGGCTGTGATAATATACGCTACTATTTTTTGTACAGCATAGACACAATTACTAATATTGAACTATAAATTGTACGAATCTTCTAATTTCTGTAGTGAGAATATATGAATAGTTTAAGTAGTAAAATACCACTGACCCTCGTTATCTGTATTACGCTAATCGCAGCAATTTATCCGTTTACTCAAGAGACCTCTCCGCAACATTCAAAAAGCGCAAGTACAGCTAATAACGAAGTAAAAGAGCCTGCAAAACGAATCAAATATGAGAACGAGTTTTTACCAGACTTTGCCAGCATTCGAGACGTAAAAGAAAAGAAAGCTAAATTTTTTGGTTACTTAAAGCCTTTAGTTGAAGCGGTAAATCAGGAGATTAAATCTGATAGGCAATTTGTTGCGTCATTAACTAGTTACCCAGAAGAGCAAGATGCACGAATTGCACTGAGTAATATTATAAAGCGTTACGATATCGACATTGAAGAAACGGATATAGAGTCCGAGTTTGAACAGTTAAAGTCTCGTTTACTGCGTCGAGTAGACACATTACCGGTCGCGCTAGTGTTAATGCAGGCTGCAAATGAAAGTGCGTGGGGAACATCTCGATTTGCACTGCAAGCAAACAATTTGTTTGGACAATGGTGCTTTTCTCCAGGATGTGGAGTCGTACCGAAAGGGCGTCCAGACGGAGAAACCTATGAAGTACGTAAGTTTAATCATCCTATCGACTCAATTAGAAGCTATTTTAATAACTTAAATACAGGCCACGCGTATGTTTCATTACGAGACATTCGTGAGCAACATCGTGAAAATGGTGAGCCATTAGATGCTACTGAAATGGCAGAAGGATTATCAAAATATTCAATTCGTCGCGAAGAGTATGTAGTTGAAATACAAAATATGATACGTGTAAACAAAAAGTATTTATAATACGACAAATCAGTTTTATTCGGGTTACATTGCATTGAATATATTAAAAAGAAGTAAAAAGGGCGCTTGGTTAGCGCCTTTTTGTTTATCGTCAGTTTTAAGCATATCGCTTTTTTCAAATCATAGTTTTGCCAACTCTAACGGTGGCGATGTGGGAACTAGCGACTCTACAATGATATTGAATTATGATGGTTTTTTTGATCGAATTGAAAAGTTTGATTCACCTGAATTTGTTGGTGTAAAGCTCGGTTTCTATTTAAGAAAGTTAAACGACGGCGGTGTGTGCCCAATTGAATCAGTTCGACTTAAAACAAAACTCAAAGACAAGCCTGTATACTTTTTAGAAAGTGGTGAAATCATTTTGCCTTATGATAAACAATTAGATTTAGATAAAGCACATGTCGTCATAGAAAAGAGGACATTTGAAGAATGCGGTCTTGATATGAGGCTGGAATCTACCAAGTTATTTGAAAAAGAAGTGCCTGCAGAATCGGTTAAAGAGTTAGTTCGTTCATTCGATAAAGCTTTGAAAGAACAAGCAGGAATGATGTCGTTTTTAACGCCTGATGTCGTTGGCGTTACATTTTTGATTGATAAAGATCAGGAGTTGTCGATTGTTAATAGTGAAGTGGGGGATTGTAAAAATAATCGATGTACGATCACCACAAAAGACTTAACTAATACCGATGTCATACTATTTAGCCAGTTACCAAAAAAGGCGATACCTTTTATAGCCAGGTAGTAAGTTGATTTATAAAAACAGTTATTGTATTGGTAATAAAAAAATAGAGCTTATATAAGCTCTATTTTTATATCAGAAGTTGGTTTGCTGCAACAGGTGAGGATTTCGCCTTTTCGAACATAAGCTAAAGGTTCATTCAAGTACTCAACTGCGCCTTCTTTTAATTTACAACGGCACGCTCCGCAAAATCCTTCACGACAATGATATAACACCTCTACACCGTTTTTTTGTAACGAGTTCAATAAACAGGTGTCCTGTTCATCAAACTCGATAGCCGAAGTAGTGTCAGAATCACTTCCTTTTGAAACTAGGATTTTGCTCATTTAATTTGTGGCGCTAAATTAGACTGCAACTTTTAGTTACAGTTCAAAACCATCAAATTCCGAAGCATTAACTTCTGAGTCAATCTGGCCTACAAGATAAGAACTGATCTCTGCTTCTTGCGGTGCGACCTGAACATTGTCCGACTCTAAATATTTGTTCATCCATGGGAGTGGGTTACTCTTGATGTCAAACTTAGCTGGCATTCCGATCGCAGTCATACGGTGGTTTGCAATGTACTCTACATATTGGCAAAGAATCTCTTCGTTAAGACCGATCATTGAACCGTCCTTAAATAGGTATGCCGCCCATTCTTTTTCTTGTTCAACCGCTTGCATGAAAATATCTTGTGCTTCTTGGAAACATTCCATCGCGATTTCTTGCATTTCTGGATCGTCTTCACCGTCAGCCCACAAGTTGATCATGTGCTGAGTAGAGGTTAAATGAAGGTTTTCATCACGCGCAATCAAACGGATGATTTTTGAGTTACCTTCCATGATTTCACGCTCTGCAAACGCAAACGTACAGGCGAAACTAACGTAGAAACGAATCGCTTCTAAGGCATTGATTGAATTGACCGCTAAATAAAGCTTTTTCTTAAGTCCGCGCATACTGACGGTATATGTTTCGCCATCAATAGTATGTTCGCCAAGACCTAAGGTTTGGAATAGTTGTGTATGGAAAATCAAATCATCGTAGTACTTAGAGATATCCGTTGCACGGCGCAGGATTTCTTCGTTTCTGACGATGTCGTCAAACACTTCACTTGGATCCGTAAACAAGTTACGAAGGATATGTGTATATGAACGAGAGTGAATGGTTTCACTGAACGACCATGTCTCAATCCAAGTTTCTAACTCTGGTAATGACGTAATAGGCAGCAAAGCAACATTTGGGCTTCGGCCTTGGACTGAATCAAGCAGAGTTTGATATTTTAAGTTAGAGATAAAAATATGTTTTTCGCTATCCGTCATGTTTTGGAAGTCAGCACGGTCACGGCTAACGTCAACTTCTTCTGGACGCCAGAAAAACGATAACTGCTTTTCAATTAACTTTTCAAAAATAGAGTGACGTTGTTGGTCATAACGAGCAACGTTTACGCTCTCGCCAAAAAACATTGGCTGTTCTAACGGATTGACATCATTTTGATTAAAAGTGGTATAGCGCATTATTTTAAACTCTACTTATAATATTAAACTTGGCCGTGAAACTACAATTATCTGCAGTGCCCACGCGACGAAATAAATTTAATAACTTTTAAATTAAAGGGTTAAGTACGTCCATTACTTTTTGTGTGAACGGTCTTTAATTTCAAGCCGTGATTGTAACATAAGTTTGTGATTGATTTACTAGAATCTATACGAGAATAGTCCCGTTATTGTTCACAATAATACCTATGTTTTTGAACTAGTACCACTGCCATTTAAGATAAATGTTTCCAGTAAAATTATAGGTATTTTTTATAATAAAATTATGAAGTTAAACAAATCTTGTAGTGCAATAAAAAAGGTGCCAAGGCACCTTATTTATTATCGTTTGACTAGCCCAAACGAGCTATATCTTACAAGCGCCGCCTTCACAACCGTCGTCTTCTTCAATGACAACTGTTGTCGGTGCTTCTACTGGTTTTACTTTGCCGTCTTTAGACACAGTACCAGCCTGGTCACGAGTGTTATGATAGTAAAGCGTTTTAACACCGTACTTATAAGCGGTTAATAGGTCTTTAAGCAGTTGTTGCATTGGCACTTTGTGATCTTTGTAATTACTCGGATCATAGTTAGTGTTTGCAGAAATCGTTTGGTCGATGAACTTCTGCATAATGCCGCAAAGCTGTAAATAACCGGTATTATTCTCAAGGCTCCACAATAACTCGTATTGATTGCGTAAAGTCGTAATTTCTGGAACGACTTGCTTAAGTACACCGTCTTTACTTGCTTTAACCGAGATCAAACCACGCGGTGGCTCGATACCATTGGTTGCATTAGAGATCTGTGAAGATGTCTCTGACGGCATTAGCGCTGATAAAGTAGAGTTACGTAGTCCGTGCTCCACGATGTCTTTACGCAGTGAATCCCAATCTAAATGAAGAGGCTCATCACAATATTCGTCAACCGCTTTTTTATAAGTATCGATTGGCAACAAACCCTGTGAATAGGTAGTCTCGTTAAATTTAGGACACGCACCTTTTTCTTTAGCTAAGTTGTTTGAAGCTTTGAGTAAGTAGAACTGCATTGCTTCAAACGTTCTGTGAATTAGGTTGTTGCCTGAACCGTCTGAGTACTTAGCGCCATTCTTGGCCAGGTAATAAGCCATGTTAATGACACCGATACCTAATGTACGACGGCCCATAGTTGCATTGTAAGCTGCTTTAACGGGGTAATCTTGATAATCAAGAAGGCTGTCTAGTGCACGTACTGCTAGTTCAGACAGTTCTTCCATTTCATCTAGTGACTTAATTGCGCCTAAGTTAAATGCACTTAGGGTACACAATGCAATTTCACCTTCTTCATCATGGAAGTGTTGTAGAGGCTTAGTCGGTAAAGCAATCTCTAAACAAAGGTTGCTTTGACGCACTGGCGCTAGTTTCGGATTGAACGGACTATGGGTATTACAATGGTCTACGTTTTGTAAATAAATGCGACCTGTGCTTGCGCGTTCATTCAAGAATAAGCCGAATAGTTCGATTGCTTTGATACGCTTTTTGCGAATACTGTCGTCGTTTTCGTACTTAACGTATAATTCTTCGAACTTGTCTTGGTCTTCAAAGTACGCATCATACAAACCTGGAACATCCGACGGGCTAAATAACGTTATGTAATCGTCTTTAATTAAACGCGCATACATAGTGCGGTTGAACTGAACGCCATAATCTAAGTGACGAACACGGTTCTCTTCAACACCACGGTTGTTCTTTAGTACAAGTAGTGATTCTACTTCTAAATGCCAAAGCGGATAGAATAGGGTAGCCGCACCACCACGAACACCACCTTGTGAACAGCTTTTTACCGCCGTTTGGAAATGCTTGTAGAAAGGAATACAACCGGTGTGGAAAGCTTCACCATTTCTGATAGAGCTACCCAGAGCACGTATACGACCGGCATTAATACCAATACCAGCTCGCTGACTAACGTATTTCACGATAGCAGAAGATGTCGCATTAATTGAATCTAAGTTGTCATCAGTTTCAATCAAAACACAAGAGCTAAACTGACGAGTTGGAGTACGAACACCGGACATAATTGGTGTAGGTAGTGAAATCTTAAACTGTGATGCAGCATTATAGAAACGACGAATATAGTCCAGACGTGTTTCTTTTGGATATTTAGCAAAAAGGCAAGCCGCTACAAGGACATATAGGAATTGCGCACTTTCATAGATATCACCGGTAACTCGGTTTTGAACCAGGTATTTACCTTCTAACTGTTTGACTGCTGCATAACTAAAGTCTAAATCACGATTGTGCTCGATGAACGAGTCAATTTGGTCAAACTCAGCTTCTGTGTAATCAGCAAGTAAATGTTCGTCGTAGCGGCGTTCTGCAACCATTTTAGTGACGTGGTCGTATAAACGTGGCGGTTCAAACTGGCCATACGCTTTTTTACGAAGATGAAAAACAGCTAAGCGCGCAGATAAGTATTGATAATCTGGCGTTGTCTCAGAAATAAGATCAGCGGCTGCTTTTATGATCGTCTCATGGATATCTTCAGTTTTAATTCCATCGTAAAACTGGATATGAGAACGAATTTCGACTTCAGAAACGGATACGTTGTCTAGGCCTTTAGCGGCCCAAGTAATGACGCGGTGGATTTTTTCTAAATCAAGAGGTTCTTTTGAACCATCGCGTTTGCTCACAGAAAGGCTATTGTTCATTTTGCCCGGTTGTCCTTTATTTTTATATTATGCGCACGGCTTTGTTTATCTAAACATCAGCTGTTTTTACCCGTTGGATAAAAACACATCATATAGTGTTTTGAAAATTGCTAGACCACAAGATAGAGTGTGAGGGAACTAAATGCAAGCCCCAAATTAGGCGCAAAAATGAGCGCTGTTTTTTTGGGTAAGTAGCCCCTTACGCTACAATGTTTATTCCAAAAACAAAATTTAAAAATCTATAGTTTTTAGCTTTTTTCTCTAAAAAAATATTTCGAAAAAATTCATTAATTCATTCGATTTTGTTAATACGATCTAAAGTTTTTCAGCGTACAAAATGTAGTTAACGTCAACCCCAGGCTTGATCGCAAATTGTTCAGTTAAAGGGTTGTAATGTACACCTGTTGTTTCTTTAACTTTTGCCCCAGCTTCTTCTATCCATCGAATTAAATCAGCGGGCTTTATAAACTTCTCATAATCGTGAGTTCCATTGGGTACTAACTTCAACATTTTTTCTGCTGCCACTATTGCCAGCAAATAGCACTTCAAGGTTTTGTTTAATGTTGAAAAGAAGATGGTACCACCTGGCTTACACGCTGATACCGCTGCCTGAACAACAGAACGGGGATCAGGAACGTGTTCTAACATTTCTAAACAAGTGACAACATCGTATTGTTCCTGGTTGTTAAAGCTGTGCTCTTCGGCAGACTCTTTCTTATATTGTACGTTTGTAATTTGGCTTTCTAATGCATGAAGCTTTGCAACTGCGAGTGAGTCATCAGCTAGGTCGATACCCGTTACATCGGCACCGAGTTTTGCAAGTTGTTCAGCAAGGATGCCGCCGCCACAGCCGATGTCTAATAACTTACGTCCCGCGACAGAATTTGTTTTTTCTTGAATGTAAGCAACTCTTACGGGATTTAATAAATGTAGTGGCTTAAACTCACCACTATGGTCCCACCATGAGGCTGCGATAGAGTTAAATTTGTCGATTTCTTGGTTGTCGACATTGGTGTTTGAATTGCTTTGATCAGAATTGGACGTCATTCTTTTTGACTACTCAAATATAGGTTCTAAATTATCGTCAAATACGATGCCATATTCTCGTTGGTTTATAAAGATCGAAAAAGATCTTTGTCGCTAATTAGCTATTAATTCACCTGTTGTTCTATATAGAGATTGAAATTTAATCGTCATCAAGTCAAAGTTACAATTTAAACTAGCCAGCTTTGAGCATTGTGTTACAATCGCGAGCTGATTTATAACAATAAAACTTCATTAAAGTAGTTGCAGGGAACAGTGCGTTTATGACAGATCTCGCCAACAATATTAGCCCGATTAATATTGAAGAAGAATTAAAAACCAGTTACCTAGATTATGCGATGAGCGTAATTGTAGGTCGTGCGTTACCAGATGTCCGCGATGGATTGAAACCGGTACATCGACGTGTGTTGTTCGCGATGAACGAACTAAAAAATGACTGGAACAAACCTTACAAAAAATCTGCGCGCGTCGTAGGTGATGTAATCGGTAAGTACCACCCACATGGTGACAGTGCAGTTTATGACACTATCGTTCGTATGGCTCAGCCATTCTCACTTCGCTATACATTAGTAGACGGTCAGGGTAACTTCGGTTCTATCGATGGTGACTCTGCGGCTGCAATGCGTTACACCGAAGTACGTATGGAAAAGTTAGCTCACGAACTATTAGCGGACCTAGAAAAAGAAACCGTTGATTTTGTACCTAACTACGACGGCACTGAGCAAATCCCAGCAGTTTTACCTACAAAAGTTCCTAACCTGTTGGTAAACGGTTCTTCGGGTATCGCAGTAGGTATGGCGACCAATATTCCACCTCACAATCTACGTGAAGTTATTGCTGCAACGCTAGCCTTGTCTCACAACGAAGACATTACGTTGCCAGAATTGATGGAACACCTACCAGGCCCTGATTTCCCTACTGGCGCTATTATCAATGGCCGTAAAGGTATTGAGGAAGCGTACCGTACAGGTCGCGGTAAAGTTTATATCCGTGCACGTACCGAAATCGAGACGGACGAGAAAACAGGTAAGGACACTATTGTCGTTACCGAAATTCCATACCAAGTAAACAAAGCGCGTCTAATCGAAAAAATCGCTGAATTGGTTAAAGACAAGAAGTTAGAAGGTATTTCTGCTTTGCGCGACGAGTCAGATAAAGATGGTATGCGTATCGTTATCGAACTTAAGCGTGGAGAGCCGACAGAGGTTATCATCAACCACTTATATTCATTGACGCAAATGCAAACTGTATTTGGTATGAATATGGTTGCACTTGATCACGGTCAGCCTAAGATTCTTAACTTAAAAGAAATGCTAGAAGCATTCCTTTCTCACCGTCGTGAAGTCGTCACTCGCAGAACCGTATTTGACTTGAGAAAAGCTCGCGATCGCGCCCACATTCTTGAAGCACTAGCCATTGCGCTTGCTAACATCGATGAAATCATTGAGTTGATCAAAACTTCACCGACCCCTGCAGAAGCGAAAGTTCGTTTAACTGCACGTGGTTGGAAACTTGGCGATGTTGCGGCAATGTTAGAGCGCGCGGGTGATGATGCCGCACGTCCAGAATGGCTTGAGCCTGAATATGGTATCCGCGATGGCGAATATCATATGACTGAGCAACAAGCGCAAGCGATTCTAGAGCTACGTTTACATAAGTTGACTGGCTTAGAACACGAAAAGATCTTAGGTGAATACGCCGATCTTCTCGAACTTATAGCTGAGTTATTAGAAATTCTTGGTTCACCTGCAAGACTGATGGAAGTCATTCGTGAAGAGCTTGAGTTAGTTCGAGAAACCTACGGCGACGATCGTTGTACAGAAATTCGCGATGCATCTCACGATATCAACCTAGAAGACTTAATCAACGAAGAAGATGTGGTAGTAACGCTGTCTCACGAAGGTTATACCAAGTACCAACCGTTAACTGATTACCAAGCACAACGTCGTGGTGGTCGTGGTAAGTCTGCTACGAAGATGAAAGACGAAGACTTCATCGAGAAGCTACTTATCGCTAATACACACGATACTATATTGTGTTTCTCCGACTACGGTCGTATGTATTGGTTAAAGGTTTACCAATTGCCATTGGCAAGCCGTCAGTCACGTGGCCGTCCAATTGTTAACTTGTTGCCACTTGATGCTGAAGAAAAGATCACAACTATTCTTCCAGTTAAAGAATTTGAAGAAGATAAGTTTGTCTTTATGGCAACAGCGAACGGTACCGTTAAGAAAACAGCGTTAACGGAATACTCTCGTCCACGTTCAAGCGGTATTATCGCAGTGAACCTAAACGAAGGTGATAAGTTAATCGGTGCTGCTATCACTAACGGCGAAGACGAAATCATGTTGTTCTCGCAAAACGGTAAAGTGGTTCGTTTCCATGAAAACCAAGTTCGTTCAATGGGCCGAACTGCTACTGGTGTTCGTGGTATCAAGCTTACTGAAGACAGTAAAGTTGTATCCTTGATTGTGCCAAATCACGAAGACAACATTTTGACTGTTACTGAAAATGGTTTTGGTAAACGTACACCACAACATGAGTACCCAGCTAAGAGTCGTGCAACACAAGGTGTTGTATCTATCAAAGTAAGTGAACGTAACGGTTTGGTAGTCGGTGCAACACAAGTTGCTGACAACCACGAAATTATGATCATCAGCGACCAGGGCACATTAGTACGTACTCGCGTCCAAGAAGTGTCAGTTGTAGGTCGTAATACTCAAGGTGTTCGTTTGATAAGGACGATTCAAGGTGAGTCAGTTGTTGGCCTTGCTAAGATTGAAGAAATTGAAGACGAAGAGAGTCCAGTGTTTGATGAAGACGGTAACGAAATCATCGTTGATGATGCTCAAACAGAAACGTCAGAAGTTTCCAACGACAGTCCTAGCGAAGAAGCGGGCGATGAGTCTAATTCACAAGAAGACTAATTATCTTTAAAAAGATATCAGCTTACTGATATTAAAAGAGATATACAAAAAGACGGCCAATGTGCCGTCTTTTTTTGTGCCTGTTATGATTTCTTACAAACTACATTCTAAAAGCATAACTCAGTTTCATGAAAACTTTACGATGGTCTTTTTCTATTTCATCGACTAAGTCGTCCTTTTTACCACGGTCGGTATAGCCAAGATAGAAGAGAGACTGAGGGTTGAGTTTGTAAGCGTACAACAACTCTGTTCGCATTCCTTCAAACTTCTCAGTTACGTCTTTATCGACATATAAGTCTTGGTTTCTATCAATTTGCGTATATTGAACGTTAAAACGGATGAACGACTTAAGGTTAAATTGGTAGTTAAGGCGCAAATCATATTGGTTAGCGGTAAATAGGTTACCGCCTTCAACATCTAACTTTCGATGGTTATAATTCAATTCACCATTGAGATGCTTTGTAATTTTAAAAGCGCCACCAATTTCGGCTATTTTTCCATCACCTAAACGGTTATTTGCATAATCAATTTGGTCACCACCTCTCAAAAATGTCCACACTCTTAAGTTGTCTATTGGGTCAAATCTAAAGAACGTCATTGGATTAACAACATCGTAAAATTGCCCTTCCCAGAAAGAGGTACGAGATACTACGCCTCCTTCCAAAAACAATTGACGGGGACCATCAGCGTTTACATACATCTCAATTTCACGTTCTAACACATTACCGTCTTCATCGTGAGTAATATCCCAATCACCATTTACCCCATACCTTGACCAACTGCTGCCGTCCTCTTGTAACCAGCTGTAATAACCACCAACAATCGACTTTCTAACGCCGGTTTGACCTACAAAACCTAAGTCAGCACGGAAGTCTTCACCAAAATTCATATGATTTGCACTAAAACCATAGTTATGGGCATTGTGGCTATAACGAAGAGAATAGGCGCTGTCGCTTTGTTTTCTTGCGACGTCAAAGTCTTCTTGAATTGAATCTGGGTTAGTTGTATCAGAGTACGAAACTTGATAGCTGATCGTATCAGACTTAGTCAGGCTGTTTCTGCCATCAATAGAAGTAACGGTGTTTTTGTAATCACTACCTTGCCTATTGGTGATGATAGCTCCGACATTACTTCTGGAGCCTATATCCATGCGATAGCGACCCACAAGGACTTCTGATTTTTCATCAAGTTCTGCCACACTGGAGCCTTGATTACCAGGCATCAAAAATGCGGTGGACTCATCATTTGCCGCAAGTAGCCCATATGTGTGAGCGTCTTGTTTACCCGTTAATTTCAAACCGTACTCTGGGGCGTTGATATTACGAGTATGCAAAAGGTTCATACGTTGGGTACTGAAGTAGTCACGACCATCCAGGAAAAATGGGCGTTTTTCATTAACAAACAAAGAGAAGGTGTTATTAATGTCAAGTTGTGCAGCATCTGCTTCAACTTGAGAAAAATCCGGGTTGATGGTTGCGTTTAGATATACGTTATCGTTTATACCCCAACGAACATTAACACCAGCATCTGCTTTATCGTCACTTTCATCCCACTCTCCAGGTATTACTGATTTACCCTCAGAATAGGAATAGGTCAGAGTAGGGGTGATTTGTAGGTTGTTACCTTGTTCTTTTTTGGAAAGGCCCGTTAATTTATCAAACTGACAAAGGCTACAATCTAGGTTTCGGTCGATAACGGTGTTTGCCAAAACCATTCGCTTATCTCTGGGATATATTCTTAATACTTGAATTCCCCAATCCATTGATTCTTTATCAGCTGGAAAACGCATAACGTTAAAAGGAATTTCTATTTCTACAGAATAACCTGTGTTTGAAATGTGACCGGCGCTATTCCAGATCGCATCCCAATTATGATCCTCATTACCCCCTTGAGTGTCATCTTTGATTAAGTCACCTTGGACACCAAACGGATTAACAAAAAACTCATAGGCACGGCGGTTATCATTAAACGTATCAATAACGATACCGACAAAGTCGTCTTGGAAGATGGTATCTCTGTCACGGTAATAGGCTCTAATTTTACTCGGGTCAGGATCGTCTGCAATAAAGCCCACCATTAACGAAGACTCTGTTTCGTATATATAAGCCGTTGTTTTTACCGGAGCGGGAGTACTCAAACCTGGGTTAATATTGTATGGAAGCTCGACCTTAGTCGCGTGTTTCCATTCCGGCTCGTCTAACTTGCCATCAAGCTCGAATGTTGCGTTCGTTTTTACGATTGGATAATACTCCGCTGCAGTAACACCTGCACTCATGACTAACATCACTAACGGGGCAATAAAAGGACTACCTGTTTTATTTATCATAATTCCATTCTTTTATAGATGTTTATAAGTGGTTATAAGTTTTTAGTATTAATTACTTGAACACACACTTAGTCGTTGTGGCGTTGAAAAAGGTTTGAATTTAGGGTGTAACAATTTATGTCTGTTCAAAAACGATGTCTATTTAGTGTGATCAACATTGGTTTTTAGTCGTAAAACAAGGATTGTCTAAACTTTAATTTCCATTGTCGAATAGACCTGATTGAGCGTTAACGAACGAGTATGTCTGTAAATGTTATATGGCTAAAAAGGGACCTGCGCCTAGAGGATCACGAGAGTTTTAATGCCGCCAAACAAAGTAAACTTCCCGTTATTGTTTTGTACGTGGTTGAACCAGAATATTGGTGTTTGCCCGATACAAGTCAGCGTCAATTTGAATTCATAAAGCAATCGCTAGGCGAATTAACGAAAGCGCTAAATCACCATCAAATGGTGATTACAATTAGACAAGGAGATGCCACCACTATTTTGAATAATATTCATCGTCATGTACCAATCAAAAATATCTATAGCTATGAAGAGACAGGGAACGACTGGACATTCGAAAGAGATAAAAAAGTAGCCAAATGGTGTAAAAAAGCTCAAATAACCTGGCGACAGTTTAGGCACAAAGCCGTAGTGCGCGGAAGGTTAAATCGCAATAACTACAATAAAGTTATCGAAGATTTTTACAATGACTTGACCTACTCACCATTTCGACCGATTGAGTGTTACTTAAACAAAAATACGGGGCTTGAGTTTTTTGATACATATCCAGGCAATGATGCTTTAACGACGGTATCGCCTCAATTGGGCGGGTTACATCAAGCTCACACAACGTTGGAGAGCTTCCTAGAGACGCGGCTAAGTTCTTACTTATATGGGATAAGTAGTCCGATAAAAAGTCAAACCTGCAGTTCTCGGCTCAGTCCTTACTTGGCATATGGTGTATTGTCGCTAAGAACCGTAATGAAAAAGGCGTTAGAAGTAGATGACCCAAAGCTTAAACGAAACCGAAATGGGTTTATATCGAGGCTGCATTGGCATTCGCACTTCGTTCAAAAGTTTGAATCTGAACCTCAACATGAATTTCGTGCTGTAAATCGCAGCTTGGATGGAATGCGAAGAAATGACTTTTGTGAGACGCGATTCTCTCGATGGCGCGAGGGAAACACAGGAATGCCATTCGTCGATGCATGCATGCGTATGCTTAATCACAACGGCTGGATAAACTTTAGAATGAGAGCAATGTTGACGTCTTTTTCGAGTTACCATTTGTGGTTGCATTGGCAAAGGCCTGCGCACCACTTGGCGCAAATGTTTGTTGATTACGAGCCAGGTATCCACTATCCGCAAATTCAAATGCAATCGGGTGTGACTGGAATTAACCCATTTAGAATTTACAATCCACTGATCCAAGCCCAGAAATACGACCCGAATAATTACTTCGTTAGGCAATGGATACCGGAACTAGACCATGTCCCTGACAGCTTTATACAACAACCCTGGCTATACACCAAGCTAAAGGAAGATAGGTACTACAAAATAGAACCACCTGAGCGACTCGCTCAACAAGCTCGTTTAAGAATTAAAGAATATTACCAACAAAACGAAATACAATCTGAAACACAAAGAGTAATAAAAAAACACGCTAGTCGTCGTCGCAATGGAACCAAAAATCTCAAAAAGAAAAACACCCAAAGTGTAGTGAGCTCAGGTCAACAATCTTTGTTTTAAAATATCTGTATTAGCCCTTGTTTCCCGCGTTTGAGGAGGTTAGAGTAAAAGTTCAATTTACTTATTCTCACCAAATACGTACGCAGGAATACAATGACGGTTTATAACTTTTGCGCTGGACCCGCGACCTTACCTAAAGAAGTGATGCAAAAAGCACAGTCCGAACTGATCAATTGGCAGGACACTGGCTGTTCTGTTATGGAAATGAGCCATCGCAGTAAAGAGTTTATTGCCGTGTATGAAAATGCCGTTGCTGCGCTCAAAAAGCTAATGGATATTCCTGATAATTATAGCGTGCTGTTTATGCAAGGGGGTGGCCGTGGTCAATTCGCTGCTGTACCTATGAATCTAAACCAAGGTAATACGGCAAACTACGTCACAACAGGGCAATGGTCATCTGACGCTGTTGATGAGGCAAGTAAGTTTATGACGGCCAATGAACAAGTCTGCAGAGTGGTAAAAAACGGCTTATCAAGTGTTTTACCGTTTGATAAATGGACCGTTGATGAAAGCGCCGATTTCATTCACTTTTGTTCGAATGAGACGGTTGATGGGATTGAAATATTTGAGTCACCTAAGGCATTAAAGGTAACGCGTAACGTACCAGTTGTCTGTGATATGTCATCTAATATACTCTCTAGAAACATTAATGTTACAGACTATGACATTATATATGCCGGTGCTCAGAAGAATATAGGCCCGTCTGGTTTAAGTATCGTTATTATTAATAACGCGTTACTAAAAAGAAGTCCAAACAACATACCGAGCTTGTTAAATTACCGCGTTACCCAAGAAAAAGAGAGTATGTTCAATACGCCTCCTACTTTCGCTATCTATCTTTCCAAGCTTGTATTTGAGTGGTTATTAGAAAATGGCGGCGTTGACGCTATAGAGAAAGTAAACAAAGAAAAAGCGGCCTTACTGTATAAGGCAATCGATGAATCCAATTTATATGAAAACCGTGTCGCAAAAGAAAATCGCTCTTTGATGAATGTTACATTTTATCTCAAAGACGAATCATTAAACGATGAATTTCTGGCCGCCGCTAAAGAGCGTGGCTTAGTTGCATTGAAGGGGCACAGGAGCGTCGGTGGAATGAGAGCGAGCATCTACAACGCGATGCCAATTGAAGGCGTTCAAGCGCTTACAGAGTTTATGAAAGAATTTGAATTACAACAGGAAGGAAAGAAGTAAATCCATGTCATCAACGTTAACATTAACCCATAAAACAGATTGCAAAGGTGATATCACAGTTCCTGGATCAAAGAGTTTATCGAACAGAGCTTTATTACTAGCGGCGCTTTGTGAAGGTACCACAACCATTACCAATCTTTTAGACAGTGATGACATACGCCACATGCTAAAAGCCCTAAATCTGTTAGGCGTGAAGACAGAATTAAATAATGACAAAA
Source organism: Psychrosphaera sp. (assembly GCF_982872775.1). Taxonomy (NCBI): domain Bacteria; kingdom Pseudomonadati; phylum Pseudomonadota; class Gammaproteobacteria; order Alteromonadales; family Pseudoalteromonadaceae; genus Psychrosphaera; species Psychrosphaera sp. Next base: position 62,392 of record NZ_CEYNSH010000014.1, read on the forward strand.
CGGTGTGCACTGTAACTGGTGTCGCGGGGCAATTTGAAACACCAGAGTCAGAGTTGTTTTTAGGTAACGCAGGTACAGCAATGCGTCCCCTTGCGGCAGTCTTAGCGTTCAGTCAGGTCAACGCCAAATTAACCGGCGAACCAAGAATGTATGAACGCCCAATTGGACATTTGCTAGATGCACTGTCACCGGTTGCACCAAACATTGTAGCCTCACAGGAACCAGGTTTTCCGCCATTGGACATAAAACCTTTCGATGCGACTTCGCTTAACCAGTCCATTGAAATGAAAATCGATGGCAGTGTTTCAAGCCAGTTTTTATCGGCGTTGTTGATGGCCGCACCAATACTTAACCAACCGGTTAAAATTTCTATGATTGGCGAGCTCGTTTCTAAACCATACATAGAACTGACCTTGTCAATCATCAAGCAATTCGGTGTAGACATCAAAAATAACAACTATGAATCTTTTGAACTTACCGGTGAAGAAACCTATCAATCCCCTAAAACGTTCATGGTGGAAGGGGATGCGTCATCCGCTTCTTATTTTTTAGCGGCTGGGGCCATTAGCGGTGGACCAGTGAATGTATATGGTGTTGGTAGAAATAGTGTGCAAGGTGATATTCAATTTGCGGACGTATTAACAAAAATGGGTGCTAAGGTTAGCTATTTCGATGACCACATTTCTGTTGAATCAAACGGTCAATTACAAGGTGTCGATTTAGACCTTAATCATATTCCAGATGCGGCAATGACGATTGCAACAACAGCGCTATTTGCAAAAGGCACGACGACTATTCGCAATATATACAACTGGCGTGTTAAAGAAACAGACCGTTTGGCGGCGATGGCAACAGAACTTAAAAAGTTTGGTGCGCAAGTAGAAGAAGGGCACGACTACATCAAGGTCACTCCAAATAAAGAATTGCACGTAGACATAGACACCTATGATGATCACAGAATCGCGATGTGTTTTTCATTGCTTATATTTAAAGAATGTGGCGTTACTATTAATGACCCAGAGGTTACGAGTAAGACTTTCCCAGATTACTTTGAACGCTTTTCAACATTGTTTGATTAATCATTTAATGGTTATTGACTAAACACCTTTTCCTTACAAAAGCTGTTTAGTTTGGGGATTTTAGAGCAAGCTTTTCGGAATGTATGGATCCCCAAACACAAACCTTCAATTAAAATTAATTCTTTTTTGAGGCTTTTTGCGTATAATACCGCCCGCAAATTTAGCGAGTGGAGTATTTATGGAGCAATCAGTACCAGTAATCACAATAGACGGCCCAAGCGGTGCAGGTAAAGGCACAGTTTGTCGTTTATTAGCTCAACGATTTGGATGGGAAATTTTGGACAGCGGTGCGATTTATCGCGTATTGGCTTTAGCCGCCATTCACCACCAAATAGAACCAAGTGATGAAGAGAGTTTGATTCCCTTAGCAGCACATTTGGACGTGCAGTTTGAGTCAAGCGAAGATGCCTCAAAGATCATCTTAGAAGGTGAAGAGGTGACCCACTCAATTAGGAATGAAGAAGTCGGTGGTGTAGCGTCACAGATAGCCTCATTACCACGAGTTCGAGAGGCGCTATTGCGTCGCCAACGCGCTTTTCGTCAGGCACCAGGTTTAATCGCCGACGGTCGTGACATGGGAACGGTTGTGTTTCCAGATGCAACAATTAAAGTGTTTTTAACTGCAAGTGCTGAAGAACGTGCAAATAGGCGTTTTAAAGAGTTGCAGGGCAAGGGTCACGATGTTAAAATCGGCGACCTTTTGAGCGATATTCAGGCTCGTGATGAGCGGGATATGAACAGAAGTGTAGCTCCATTAGTGCCTGCAGAAGATGCAATCACTATAGATTCTACCAATCTAAACGCTCATCAAGTCTTTGAACAGCTTATAGAAGTCGTTGAAAGTAAAATAAAATAACCATTTAGAAAGCCTTGTTAGCATGGAAGTAACAAGTTAAACATCAACCCCTTTGTCGCAGGAACGCAACATTGGATTAAATGAAGATAAATCATGACAGAAAATTTTGCTCAATTATTTGAAGAAAGCCTTCAAACTATCGAAACACGTCCAGGTTCAATTGTTAAAGGTACAATCGTATCTATCGAACGTGACTTAGTATTAGTAGACGCTGGCCTTAAGTCAGAATCTGCAATCCCTGCAGCACAATTCAAAAACCACGCTGGTGAATTAGAAGTTAGCGTTGGTGACGAAGTTGACGTTGCTCTAGATTCAATCGAAGACGGTTTCGGTGAAACTATTCTTTCTCGTGAAAAAGCTAAGCGTTATGAAGCTTGGGTTCGTCTTGAGAAAGCGTGTGAAGAAGAAGAGATCGTTAAAGGTCTTATCTCTGGTAAAGTTAAAGGTGGTTTCACTGTTGAAGTTGAAGGCATCCGAGCATTCTTACCTGGTTCTTTAGTAGACGTTCGTCCTATCCGTGACACGTCTCACCTTGAAGGTAAAGAGCTAGAGTTTAAAGTTATTAAATTAGACCAGAAGCGCAACAACGTTGTTGTTTCTCGTCGTGCAGTTATCGAAACTGAAAACTCAGCAGAGCGCGAACAGCTTCTTGCTAGCCTTGAAGAAGGTTCAGAAGTTAAAGGTATCGTTAAGAACCTTACTGACTACGGTGCGTTCGTTGACCTTGGCGGTTTAGACGGTCTACTACACATCACTGACATGGCTTGGAAGCGCGTTAAGCACCCAAGTGAAATCGTTGCAGTTGGTGACGAGATCGACGTTAAAGTTCTTAAGTTCGACAAAGAGAAAAACCGTGTTTCTCTTGGTCTTAAGCAACTTGGTTCAGATCCTTGGGGCGACATCGCTGGTCGTTACCCAGAAGGTTCACGTCTTAAAGGTCGTGTTACTAACCTTACTGACTACGGTTGTTTCGTTGAAATCGAAGACGGCATCGAAGGTCTTGTACACGTTTCTGAAATGGATTGGACTAATAAGAACATCCACCCATCTAAAGTTGTTAACTTAGGTGACGAAGTTGAAGTTCTAGTTCTTGAAATTGACGAAGAACGTCGTCGTATTTCTCTAGGTCTTAAGCAATGTAAAGACAACCCATGGGAAGTATTCGCTAAGTCACACAACAAAGGTGACCGCGTATCAGGTAACATCAAGTCAATCACTGACTTTGGTATCTTCATCGGTCTTGACGGTGGCATCGACGGTCTTGTTCACTTATCTGACATTTCTTGGAATGTTGCAGGTGAAGAAGCGGTTCGTGAATTCAAGAAAGGCGACGAAATCGAAGCTGTTGTTCTACAAGTAGACCCAGAGCGTGAGCGTATCTCTCTAGGCGTTAAGCAAATGGATTCTGATCCGTTCTCTGAATACTTAGAAAACAACAAGAAAGGTGCAGTTGTTAAAGGTACTATCAAAGACGTTGACGCGAAAGGCGCAACTGTTGAGCTAGGTACTGACGTTGAAGGTTACATCCGTGTATCTGAAATTTCACGTGACCGCATCGAAGACGCTTCTACAGTATTAACTGCTGGTTCAGAAGTTGAAGCTAAGTTTGTTGGTGTTGATCGTAAGAACCGCACTATCAGCTTATCAATCAAAGCGATTGACGAAGCAGAAGAGAAGCAAGCGTTAGATAATTTACAAAATCAAACGCCTGAATTCGAAAATGCGATGGCTGCTGCATTTAAAAATGCACAAAAAGACTAAGCTTTTGAATTTAAATGAGCTATAAATATAAGGGAGCGTAATGCTCCCTTATTTTTGTCTCAATATTAGGTGATATAAATGACTAAGTCTGAACTTATAGAAACATTGGCAGATCAACATCAACAACTACCGATTAAGGATGTTGAGACTGCAGTAAAAAGTATTATTGATAATATGGCGGAATGCCTATCAAGTGGTGAACGTATTGAAATACGTGGTTTTGGTAGCTTCTCATTACACTATCGAGCGCCTCGAGTAGGTCGTAATCCTAAATCAGGTGAGTCTGTGGAATTAGGTGCGAAATACGTTCCTCATTTCAAACCAGGTAAAGAATTACGCGAAAGAGTTGATTTTAAGTAATACCTGATTGACTATAATCGAGACATACAATAGCCTTATACCCCTAACATAGGGGTAGGCTTTTGAAATTTATAAAAACGTTACTTTTTATTTTTGCATTGCTTTTTGCACTTGCACTAGGAAGTGAAAATGGCCACGAAGTTGTCATAAACTTATTATTTGTTCAATTGACAGCGCCACTTTCCCTTTTGTTATTGTGTACCACTTTGTTAGGCGCATTGGTTACTAGCCTGACTATTTCATTGAAAAAGGTATTCAACAAAAAAGATGCTTGAACTGTTATTTTTGTTGTTACCAGTCGCCGTTGCCTACGGTTGGATAATGGGCAAGCACAGCGCTAAAAAGGAACTTTTCAAACAGCAAAATTCCCTTAATCAAGCCCTAAACTCTAGTGTCACCTTGTTATTAAATGATAAAGAAGAGCAAGCTTTCGATCGTTTAATTCAGTATTTTGATGACACACCTGCAAATATTGAGAATTACCTTACACTCGCTAAGCTTTTCAGAAAAAAAGGCGAAATCGACAAAGCGATTGCTATCCATGAAGGTTTGGTCAACACCGACCAAATTGATATTCCAGCCTTTGAATTAGAAATAATAAAACTTGAATTAGCTCAAGACTTCATGTCGGCTGGTATGTTAGAGCATGCTTTAGATTGTTTGATGCCATTATTGAAGTCCGATCACGCAAATGAAGCACTACTAATGGTCTTGCATATTTACGAGCAGACACGAGAATGGCAAAAGGGTATTGATGCCTATTTAAAAACAAAGTCTAGTGCTATTAACGAACAGAGCAGGCAACTAACCAGTCATTTTTATTGTGAACTCGCTGATCAAAGCGATAATGTAAAAGCCAAAAAACAGAATTATAAAAGAGCACTAAAAGTAAATTCTCATTGTTTACGAAGTCTTGTGTCGTTGGCGAAGATATATCTGCTACTTAACAATAAACAAAAGTCTCGTGAATTAATCATTCAAGCATTAGATAAAGAACCAACATTTGCTCCTGCATTATTTGATATAGCGCCTGAGTGTTTTGTTGATGAGTTTGAACAAGCTGCATGGCTATATTGGCTATTGAAAGAAAAAAACATTTCTAGTGTGAATGCCCATAATCAAATGGCCGATTTCATAGCGAAAGAAAAAGGTATTGAAGCCGCTAGGCAATACATTATACAACAACTACAGTATGTACCGAGCGTACGTGGATTTGGTAAATTAATTGAACTTGAAAAAGAGTTCTTTATGTCAGATGAACATTTTGACCAATTACAAAAATTGGTTAAACATTACATTGAACTAAAGCCAAATTACGAGTGCAAGTCCTGTGGGTTTTCGACCAATAACTTTAGTTGGCGCTGTCCAGCTTGTAACAGTTGGCAGACAATAAAGCCGCTTACAGGGTTAGATGGAATTTAAACGTCAATTTTGAATTTTAACTTTTTGAAAGAGTAGAGCGTGGAAGATATAAAAATTGTAGTCGCATTAGACTTTGATAAACAACAAGATGCCTTAGCCCTTGTCGATCATTTAGACCCAAAGTTATGTCGACTTAAGGTTGGTAAAGAAATGTTTAGTCATTTTGGACCAGAGTTTGTTAAAGCGTTGCACGCTCGTGGCTTTGATGTGTTTTTGGATCTCAAGTTTCACGACATTCCAAACACTGTTGCTAAAGCAGTGAAAGCGGCAGCGGATTTAGGAGTTTGGATGGTTAATGTTCACGCTAGTGGTGGCGTAAAGATGATGGAAGCGGCAAAAAAAGCACTGGAGCCTTATGGTGAATCGGCGCCGCTATTAATTGCGGTCACGGTTTTAACCAGTATGGGTGAAGAAGACTTACAAGAACTCGGTATCGAACGCAGTCCCGCAGAACAAGTTTTATTCTTAGCGGGTTTGGTCAATAAGGCCGGCTTAGATGGCGTAGTATGTTCTGCTCAAGAAGCATCGATGCTAAAAGATACGTTTGGTGAAGACTTTAAATTAGTCACACCAGGTATTCGAACTGCATCAGCTTCTAATGACGATCAGAAACGTATCATGACTCCCAAGAAAGCAGTGGACAGTGGTTCTGACTACTTAGTGATCGGTCGTGCGATTACCAAGTCACAAGATCCAATTACAACAATGAAAGAGATCTATCAGTCTCTTTAAATGAAACCTCGAAAAGCTCGTTATTTAACGGGCTTTTTTTATTAACTTATAATTAATAAAAATAAAAGATAACAATCAATGGGCGCTTCACATTCAAATAATAAAAATAAAATGGAATCCTTAAACACCACTGAAAAACAAATGTTGGCTTTTGTCGATTTTAGCTTATTTTTCAAAGGGCACTTAAATGCGTTCTCGTTGCAAGAGCGATTCGGAACTGCACCTAGCGAAGCACTTAAAGCTTTTGCCCTGTATAAAGGCTTTGCGCCTGAAAATATAATTGAAGATCCAGAGAATCAACGTTTGTTTCAAGCAACAAATTTTAAACCTATGTTTGAGTATGATGTAAGGAAAACGCTGGTAAAGCTGTCCAACCAAATATCAGATGGGTATGACGCTATTACTAATCAACCATACCCAATTCAAACACCATCTTTACTAAACGTTCCAGAATTATTGGTTGTTGCGCGACTTTCACAAGCAATAATGAATGGAAATGCAGTCAGTATTATATACACCTCGGTAAGTAGTGGCTCTGCAGCACGAGAAGTTGTGCCGCATAGTATTGTCGATAATGGATTAAGATGGCATGTCAGGGGTTATGATCGCAAATCAGACAGCTTTAGGGACTTTGTTTTAACAAGGATAAGTAAAGTTACTTTATTGTCTAACCAAATTGATAAAAGAGAGTCTAAACACTTTGACGAGCAATGGAATACGCCGATTACACTTGAAATAGTCCCACATCCAAATAACATTAAATATTCCACTGCCATCGAAATTGATTATGGTATGACCGATGGAATGTTGAAAATACAAACCAATGCAGCTCTTGTCGGATACTTATTAAGACGGTGGAATGTTGATTGTTCTCCAGATGCCAAGTTAAACGGGGGAGAATATCAACTTTGGCTTCGAAACCACCTTAATATACGTGATGTGCAAAATAGTGTAATCGCTCCTGGTATATCTTAAACAAAATGAAGACGACTAAAGCCTCAAATTATATTGGGGCTTTTTGTTATAGGGACTATAGTTATTCTTATGTCTAAACAACTGTTTTAATTTGTATTGTTTTATGGAGCTATTATGAACCGCCAACCAAACCCACGCTTTATTACCCAATTCGCACATTCCTTTCTATCTCTTAAAACTTGTTTCGTGTTATTCGTTTTATTTGCGTTAAATGGGTGTGCATCTATGGGAGATGGTACGCCGCAAGACAAACGAGCAGCGATACATGATATGGAAAAAGAAGCTTTGAGGGAGCTTTATAAAGCAAAACCAGATACAAGGGCTCAAATAGCGACTGCACCTGGTTATGCAGTGTTCAGTAACGCAAATGTTAATTTTATATTTGTCGCTGCGGGCACCGGGTACGGTGTTGTAAAAAACAAAGTCTCTGGTAAGACATATTATATGAATATGGCAGAAGCGGGCGTTGGTTTAGGCTTTGGGGCTAAAGATTACCGAATTGTTATGGTATTTCACAACGCTAAAGCACTAAAAGATTTTGTTGAAAACGGTTGGACCTTTGGAGGAAACGCCGATGCAGGAGTTAAAGCAGGAGGCAAGGGCGGCTCTTTAGAAGGTGAAGCGTATTACGGTGATGTCACAGTTTATACCTACACCGAAAGTGGCATTGCACTGCAAGCTACAATAAAAGGAACCAAGTTCTGGTTGGATAAAGAACTAAACTAACTCGTTATTATCTATGTTAAACACCAATACACAACCTTTAATAAAATACCTCCGGCTGATGTTTCTAATCTTTAGTTTCATCAGCGCCTATGTTGTGTCCGCATCAAACATCAAAAATGAAAATAATATAACCATAGTGTTTAGCGCAGACATGCCAGCAATGTTGAACAAATTACAGGGCGATTATAGAAACCTAGCCTACCTTGTAAAAAAACAAAGACAAAAAGAGGTTCCAAGTTTTTTCATCTTTGGTGGTGGCTCTATAGGACCAAGTCCAATGTCTTCCTTTGATAAAGGTTCACATATTATCGACATATTAAATACAATCGAACCTGACGCGATGGCAGTAACAAAAAGAGAATTTATCTACTTTGAAGATGAGTTATCAATGCGCGCTTACGAAGCTGGCTTTCCTATATTTTCTACTAATCTGGTTGATAAGAAAACATCGACACCTCTTGATGGACTTAGTTCACATGTCGTAATAGAACGAAAAAATAAGAAAATGGCGGTGTTTGGGTTAATTAACGAGTCAGTCATTGAAGAATATTTGTTAAAAAGAGTAGAAGTAATAAATCCGATAGATGCAATAACAAGTGAGTTAAAACGAGTTTCACCTGAAGATCCCGATATTACGTTGTTAATAGTGTCCTATTATGACCAACGGATTCAAAAAATAATTAATAGTCAGGTTATTGATCTCATAATCATTACAGACACGTCTTTGTCAGAGAAAAATATTCAGTCATTAAAACGAGATAAAAATGTTGTTTTATATAACGAACCGCATACTGGTTTAGTCATTAACACTAACGGTAAGGACCACTATGTTGACTATATAAGTTTGAGCAACCTTCCGGCTGACAATGCGATAAGTCAACAAATTGAAGAATATACCACGCGATTAAACCGCCTTCTGGATACAGAATTAGGTATATTTGCAAGCCGTATCAACACTACGAGGAGATCGGTCAGAAGTGAAGAAAACGCATTTGGAAACTTATTAGCCGATTCAATGAGGTTATTTACTGGAAGTGATATTGCCTTGATAAATGGTGGCGTAATTAGGGGGAATAACGTATACAACCCAGGCACTCCAATAACCAGGGGCTTGATAGCGACTGAGTTACCATTTCGAAGTCGTGTGGTGATGATAAAAGTGACAGGGAAGCAGATACTAGAAGCCCTTAATAATGGAGTCAGTAAAATTACTGAATTGAAAGGTCGTTTTCCCCATGTTTCAGGTCTTAAATATGAAATTAATAAATTAGGCGAAGAATTTCGTGTTCAGTCAGTGTATATAAATGGCCAGCCGCTGGTAATGAATGACGAATACACCGTCGCTACCTCTGACTATATAGCCGCCGGGGGAGATGGTTATACAATGTTTAAAAGCAATAAGACCATGTCTATTGGAGTTCGATTGGCGCCTTTGTTATCTGAGGTTTTGATCAGTTACATTCAAGAACTTAAAGTTATTAA